>CAJGCT010000076.1 GCA_904501985.1 uncultured Clostridia bacterium | reverse complement strand
CCGCTGCGGGGAATGTGCTATAAAGGTAAGGCAGACCGAAGGACAATAGAGGTCAACCACAAGAACAATGCATATAGGGCAATGGCAAGGGAACTGCTGACAAGTGAAAAGGGGCTGGAGCACAGAAGCCGGAGACCGATAGAACCCGAAGTTGTGTTCGGAAACATAAAGTTCAATCACGGGTTCAAGCGTTTCAGGCTGAAATCGGCAGAAAAGGTCTCTGTCGAATGGGGACTTGTTGCCATAGCCCATAATCTAAGGAAGTATATTGCCCGAAAAATGGAAAATAGCAACAGTCAAAGATTTTTTATTGCCAATATTGGAGCATATTTGGAATCTTGTCGGGCTGCATAAGGAATTTATGCCTATAAAAATGATATTTTTCCGAATTTGCAGGTAAAAACGGGAATATCAACGAAAAAAAGAGACCGAGCCAAAATTACTTTTGACCCGGCCTCAGTTTGGGATGCTGATGCGTAAGAGGGACAGTTTGGACGCTGATGCGTAAAAGTGACATTTTTATTTCATGCAGCATGAGCCGCAAATAAAAAAGCGAGCTTTGCAGACTTTATCGCCTGAAATCATAAAATCCCCCAGCGGACCGCCGGGGGATATGACACACAAAAGAAACCACTTATCAATTCTTAAGCATCAGTTTCTTCTGATTGCTTTTCCGCACCAGTTCATAGGCCTTAATAAATATATCATCCGTGCGGTTATACATCTGCATAAACTCGCTCATATCCCACAAGTCACGCGCGATAAGCATCTTCAGTTGCTTCTTGAGTTCGGGTAGCGAACGCTCATATTCGGCATCATCGGCAGGCTCCACGCCATCCTTCTTGCCCTGTTCGCGCAACATTGCCAGGTACGCGTCACTCACGGTAAAATTCTTGTCAAAGCTCTCGATATCCTTGTATGTAGCCTCAATTTCCTTACGGTTCTCGTCAAGATAGCGAAGCGATGTCTGTATTATGCAGCCTCGTGACGACAGCGCGCGGTGATACTTAGTGTATTTGAGCGTATCCATAGGCACAAAGTAATCGGGCATGATGCCACCACCGCCATACACAGGCCTTTTGAGCACCTTAGTAAAAGTCTTCAAAGAATCGGGGAAGTGAATGCTGTCGGCCGAAGTCATCTCGCCGCTGTTATAACGGTGCAGAAGATCGTCCTCGTACTTTATCGAATCGTTGTACGGTTTCTGTATGCAACGGCCCGTAGGTGTGTAGTAACGTGCAATAGTAAGCCTAATCATAGAGCCGTCGGGCAACTCGAACGGACGCTGTACAAGACCTTTTCCAAAGCTGCGGCGCCCCACGATAATACCACGATCCCAGTCCTGTATGGCACCGGAAAGAATCTCCGAAGCCGAAGCCGACGTTTCATCGACGAGAACCACGAGATTACCATTACGGAAACGACCACCGCCGTATGAGAGATAGTCATAGCGCGGACTGAGCCTACCCTCGGTATAAACCACCAGACGCGCCTCGGGGATAAGCTCACTTGCGATATCTACCGCCGAAGAAAGATAGCCTCCACCGTTGCCTTGCAAATCAAGTATCAGGTTCTTCATTCCGCACTCCTTGAGCGAATCGAGCTTGTTCACGAACTCCTGGTGTGTCTTTGCACCGAAAGATGTGATACGTATGTAACCGTTCTTCTTGTCAATCATATAAGCGACATCCACAGTCTCTGTCGATATCATAGCACGTACAAGGTTGAATGTAAGCACACGGTCAACGCCACGGCGCACCACGTTTACCTTAACCTTTGTACCGGCATCGCCACGGAGCATGCTCACAATCTTCTCGCGCTCCATCTTCACGCCGGCAATGATAGTATCATCTACAGCCACAATCTTGTCGCCCGGCATTATACCCGAACGCTGTGAAGGGCCGTTGAGAGTCGTCTGTATCACGTAGAGCGTGTCGGAAACGATATTGAACTGTATTCCTATGCCGCCGAAGCTGCCCTGCATCTGTTCCATCAGAGCCTTGGTCTCCTTGGGGCTTGAATATGTTGAATGTGGGTCAAGCTCCTTCAGCATCGCCTTTATACCCTCCTCCACAATCTTTTTCTCGT
>CAJGCT010000075.1 GCA_904501985.1 uncultured Clostridia bacterium | reverse complement strand
GGCGCAGATGTTATCGAAGATTATTGGATAAAAACACCCCGACAGATATTAAAAATCTGTCGTGGGTAGTCTTATTTGCCGCTATTTATTTCGCTTCTGAAATAAATGTTTCCAAATTGATAGTGTGGTTATACTTTACAGACGCCTTTTTATCTTTTTCAAGCATAATTGACGTAAGGTCGATATTATTTATTGCTGCAATTGCGACGATATAGTGAATCATATCCGCAAGCTCAATTCCAAGCTCTCTTTCCAAATCAGCGTCGGTGGCTTTTTTTGCTTCCTGCGCGCATATTGATAACTTCGGCAACCTCGCCTATTTCTTCAACCAATTTCAAAAACAGACCTTGTTCGTTTGCAAAACCGCCATACCGCTCAAGCAAATATTTTTGCAATGTATCAATGGTGATTTTCATTCCTATGACCACTGCTTTCCCTATTTAATCTTAACCGTAAGGCTTTGAGCGATAATCTGCTCCTCGCCGTCGATTACCACAACAGCCTGAGCAATCGCATGGTATTCGCCCCTATACAGTGCTTCAAGCTCATCCTCTGTCCATGTGTATGTGCCCGTAACGCTTACTGAGCCGCCTGCTTCAACCGACGCAAGGTCATTCTTTGAGGTAAGCTCGACCGTCGGCTCTATATAATCCTCGCCGTTACTAAGCGGAATCAGCTTAAGAAGAACTATCGGTGTTCCATCCTGCGCCGCAATATCGGTCTTGCCGTTGTTTTTCAGCGTCGCCGTCAACGTAATAGGAGAATCGGCTGATATATCGTCCGCATCGTATCTGCCGCGGTCAGCTTTTACGGTCAGCTTCAAGTCACCGTTTGTTATGGACTCTGTTTGCGGCTGTGTGGGCAGAAACATAAAGTAGTACCCTGCCACAATGACAACAGCTATAACAAACAGTATGGAAAGCAGTACAATGTGCTTCTTAGCAATAATAGTATCACCCGCCTGCTCTCTCGGTACAAGACGGAGATTCACAAGCGCAGGCACAAGTGCGCCGAGGAAGATTACGAGAAGAAGTGCTTCTGCCGGGAACAGAGCGAGATTTTTGACAACGCGCGGCACAGTAACAAATGCGTATGATTTTCCGTTATTGAGCCATGCGTAGTACCATATCATTATTGAGGGATTGAGAATAAAGTTGCACACCGCCACAACCGTGAAGCGTGAGAGGATTATTCGAGTCGCAGACAATTTTGCACGCCACAAAAACAGTGCAAAAGCAAGTGAGCCTGCTATTTCAACAAAAATGAACGGAAAGAAATAGGGTCCTGACGGGAACAGTATACATCCAAGTGTGTCACTGATAGCCGCCGCTATAACTGCCACCACCGGACCGAACACCGATGCTCCAAGTGCATTAACGAAAAAGCCTATGGTAATGTTAAGCTCAGGGCCAACCGGTATCCATATGGATTTAAGTGCCACGCGCATAGCGATAAGTATCGCCGCTACGCAAAGGATACGCACATCAAAAAGCTGTGAGGCGGCATCCTTCCAATAAGCAGCCGAAAACGGAGTTTTGTAAATTGGCTCGTTTCTGAGATCTCTTAGTTTCATAAAATAAAATACCTCCTATTGACAGTCATTCCGTACTTGCCACATATAGGAGATATCTCCGTTATGTAACAGCGGGATGCGAATCTGATACCGCAGGCATAGGCCTTTCGTTCCCAAGACAACTCCCCGTTCATGGGACACTTTACGCATCAGAATCTACTCTGTGTTTTATGCAAACTTGTTGCTGTAATAATGATATCACACTTTCATAAAAAAATCAAGGATAAATAACAACTATATAGCAAATTCTCCATAAATATTTTTGTGCATTTTCATGAGCACCGCCGCATAATAAAAGGCATATAGTATTGAAAAATGCTCACACTTTTATATGCAGCCGCCAAGCACAGCGTATACCTAAAAAAAGTAAAAAATATTTTTATAAAACCTATTGACAAACAACTTCGGTTGTGATATAATATTCAGGCACGGTGATTGCAGACAGCAATTGTGTGTTATATGGCGGAGTAGCTCAGTTGGCTAGAGCAACCGGTTCATACCCGGTAGGTCATGGGTTCAAGTCCAATCTCCGCTACCATTTTTCTCGGCCAATAGGTCGGGAGATGGCCCGTTGGTCAAGCGGTTAAGACACGGCCCTTTCACGGCTGTAACATGGGTTCGATTCCCGTACGGGTCACCAAACGTAACAAATCCGAACTATTTCGTAAATCGAAATTGGTTCGGATTT
>CAJGCT010000074.1 GCA_904501985.1 uncultured Clostridia bacterium | reverse complement strand
CTCATATACCGCCGCAAGTCCGCGTGTAAGGCAGGCATAATACAAGAACTTTGCGGTATAGGGATGAACTCCGCAGACCTCAGCGATTTTGTCCATCGCTTCTTCAATTTCCTTCGGTCTCGGACGTGAATCGGTGTAAAAACAGTCAAGAAGTGCCTTAAAATCGTTGTTGCCATCTATTTTTTCAAAGGCTGACAGCAAACCGTCGACAGCATCCTTCGGATAATCGTATTCAGCAAAAAATTCCTTTAGGTAATTTTTCATTTTTCTTTTTTCCTTTCATTTCCCAGAAAAAATACAGAAATTTCTTTCTATGACTCAATTATACCATGCAGCACCTCTCTTGTCAAGAGCTTAGTAGATTTTCGCTCTTTTTTGCCTATTTAATGAAACATATGGATTTTTATTGACAAAGAATTTGAAGTGTGCCATAATCATGGTGTTTGTCAAATATCGCCCTAATTTGCGCTGATGGCACTTGGTATCATAGTTGCGCTTCCGAGAAAATCAAATGTGTGAATAAAAACGGCGGAAGCAAGCCCCCGCTCTGCGGTGATACGCTGATCTCCATATGGAGACAACCATCCCTGATGTCCGTTCTAACCAAAGAATACCGGCGCGAGATTTCTCGCGCCGGTATTCTTTTAATATGCAAAAAATTTACTTTCCGAGCTTCGAAGCTTTCCATTCCTCAGCCTTGGCAGCGGACATTCTTGTGATGTTCTCTTCAGGATAGATAGACTCCTCGCCGCCGTTTACATATAAGAACAGCTTTCCGTTAGGGGTCTTGTAGAGGGTTTCCTCGTAACCCTTAGGATCGCCAATCTCACCGCTTGTGAACTTCTCAACTATCTCGGATACTTCTGTATCGTATTCTACTTTGCAAATAATCTTTTTCATTTTGTTACTCCTTGTTTATTAGACTTACAGATATATTGTACCATAAAAATGTGAATAAATCAATACTTTATCAAAACACCGTTAATCGGCTCCACTCATAGGCAAGTCTCGGCGATTTATCTTCAAGGTATATGATTCCCCTGTACCTAAATCCGCAGTTAGTGACTGCCTTTTGCATTGGGATATTGTCCTCGTGAGTGTCAATACGAAGATGGTCATAACGCTTAGCGGCATAATCAAATATCCTGCGGAATATACCCTTTTCTCTGCCGTCGCTTGCAACTCTGTGTATGGCACAATAAGGAGAATCATCCCCCCATTTTCCATCTATATAGTCATATGTGGGGTCATTGCCCACAAAAAGACCGAAGCAGGCGCAAACACTGTTTTCGTCCGTCACAACAACGTGCATATTTCCGTTTTCGATATCTTCTGCCACAAGAGAACGGTACGGATAGCCGCCGCACCACTGGGTCAAATTGCCGTTTTTTCGCATGAACGCTTTGGCAATATCGTAAATATCCATTATGGCATCAATATCGCTCATTACCGCTCTACGTATCATAAAACCTCCAAGTGGGTCAATAACTGCCAAAAAGCTTAAATCTTTTGAAAAGCTGTGAGAGCAGTACAGCGCACAGAATGCCTGCCACACCCTGAACAGCGTTTGGCAGAATATTTACAAGCGATGCCGCAAAGCCGTAGAGTAACCATCCCTCAAATATGTAATATCCGGCTATCATAACAAGCTCCGCCGCGATTCCGCCGACTGTCTTGGCAATCAAATCATGCTTCTCGGTCTTTGATTTTATAAGCTTTATAACAAAATACGCAGTAATTACCATTGCGCCCTTGATAATAAAGGTTGCGGGAGCATAAACAGCATAGCCTGACAAAATATCCGCCAAAGCCGAGCCGATTCCTGCGGCAAGACTTCCGTAAACGGGAGGCAGAAGCATGGCACACAGCAAAACTATGCTGTCACCAAGGTTTATGTATCCGCCAAGCGGCGAGGGGAGCTTGATAATCATTGTAGCGGCACAGCAAAGAGCCGCAAGCATAGCGGATACAACGATTTTTTTGGTTCTGGTGTTCATTTTATATCATCCCTTCAAAATAAATAATAAACGAATTTATAAAGTTTTACAGCACTTCCGCATCACTTGAAGTGTAGCGTTTAGCCTGTGTTGAGAACAGATTATGATACTTACCGCAAAGAGCCATAAGCTCGGTATGATTTCCCTTTTCGATAAGTCTGCCGTCCTCAATTACGATTATCTGATCGGCTATAGTAGCACTTGAGAGTCTGTGCGACACAAAAATAGTGGTCTTGTCATCTCTCAACCTGTCAAACTGATTGAATATTTCCTGCTCTGCTATTGGGTCAAGAGAT
>CAJGCT010000073.1 GCA_904501985.1 uncultured Clostridia bacterium | reverse complement strand
TTATGCTGGGAGTATGCGTAATAATATATCCCGAGATGTCGTCCCAGATGGGGGATATAAGCGCGATGTTCTCGGACATGGGGGCGTTTTCCGACGCCTTTGGTATGGATAAGCTTAACTTCGGTGAGTTTATGGGATATTTCGGAGTGGAATGCGGAAACGTGCTCGGACTTGGAGGCGCACTGTTCGCGGCTATCGTGGGAGCTTCGGCTCTTGCCAAGGAGGAAAAGGAGCACACCGCGGAATTTCTGCTGACGCATCCTATATCGCGCACGAGGATAATAAGCGAAAAGCTTTTTGCCGCTCTTGCGCAGATTTGTCTGCTTAACGTATTTACGGTTGCCGTTACCTGTGTATGTATGATCATAGTTCAGGTCGAGGCAGACGCGGCAACTATGGCTTTGATTTTTCTTGCCTACCTTATATTACAGCTTGAGATAACCGCCATTACTTTCGGTCTGTCGGCGTTCTTACGCAGGGGAGAGCTTGGCGTGGGACTTGGTCTTGTGTTTGCTATGTATTTTTTCAATATACTTGCGAATCTTACCGAGGAGCTGAAATTCCTCAAATTTATCACACCCTTTGGATATGCCGACGGGGCGCATATAATCCCCGAAAAGGCACTAGATATAAAGTACCTTGCGGTAGGATTGGCAATATCCGCTCTGGGTATCGCGGCAGCGTACTGGAAATACAGGAAAAAGGATATAGGGTGAGTCAAAAGCAGAAGATAGGCAGATTTGCAATTTATATTAATAAATTACCTGCCGACGGGAAAAGGACAGAGAATGTTTAGCGTTTCTGTCCTCTTTTCTTTACAACTTAATTAAAGACAACAGAGTTTTGTCAAAAGGACCGCTTTACTACCAAAGCCTGATAGCAAAGCGGTATTTCTATTATTTACTTCCGTGCGTTTTTGTTCAGGCTGAGGGAGAGGGTTGAATATATGCCCGCGCGGCTTTAATGGAAAGCGGTGGGCGTTAGCCCACCGCTTATGTGTTATTTGCGTTTGATTATTTCTTGAAAAATCAGTATCTTTTGTCTATTTTCAGTTGTTGTATATAACGGTAACGCCTTCGTGAGCAGGTTGACCATATACGCCTTGACCACCGCCGTAAAGTTGGTCGAATACGCAAAGCACGAAATGATCTTCGCCCTCGTTGTGAGTGTGATTATCATCTACAACCTTGTTTCCGTTGGCGTCAGTGGGATGACCGTATCTGGGATTGGAATATGCGGAGTTGCTTACACCCGCCTGAACTCTGACGTAAGGCCAACTTGTACCTGCAAATTCGCAGTAGGTATAATTTGCCCAATCCTCATAAATTACAGTTACGTTTTTACATGTAAGCTGGGGAGCGGAGGCAACGGTTCTTCCGTTCACATCCTCGGTTTTTCCCGTGTTACCGATAAGCATACCTGCGCGACGGTAAGCATACCACTGGTAGCTGGAGGTTACGTCATTGTAAGCGTCTATTCTACAAGCGACAACGCAATCCTCCAACAAGATTTTTGCGTTTGCGCCCGCACCGCCGATAACGCCGCCGACAGAGTTATCGAAATCGCCCCATTGTGCAGCTATTGTAGTAGATTCCTCTATCACACAATTTTTATAAACGTGATCGCCTGATGCCCAACCGACTATACCGCCCGCGTAATATTGATAATCCGCAACTTTAGAGTTTTTAACGGTAATATTTTCAAATCGGCAGTCGCCAAAAGCCGCGGCAGCAACCGTTCCGCACATTGCGCTTTCGCCTGAGATGTTAGCGCCGTCTATGGTAAGGTTTTTAATAGTCGCGTTTTCAACTGCTCCGAACAGACCTAAACCGAGATCTCCATAATAATAACCGTTATCAAGAGCCCAAGTGTTTTGATTAAGATTGTAAATAGTGTGTCCGTTACCGTCGAAGGTGCCGCAAAAAGCCTTATCTTGTCTGTAAGAGCCTATGGGCTCAAAGCAAATCGCTTCACCGTTGTCATCTTCACGATAAAGATCTATATCCCCATCAAGTGTTACGGTCTTAGGATTGTTTTCGAGGAAGAAGTACTCGTTAAACAGGTCTTCAATGTCTTTTTCGCCATCTTCGCTTAATACGGCTGGGATTGCGGTGAACCCAGCGACGTCATCGTGTGTGACCTCTTTATCTAACATTTTTGAAAAAGCCATAAAGGACTCTGCGGAGTCAATGCTGACCTCATTGGAATTAAAATCCACCCAACTAAAATCAAGGGTGCCGTCCCAAGCGTCGGGAATGGAGGGCACTTCGGGAAATTCTGAATTTACGTCGTAGGAAAAACCGTCACCGTCGTTTTCATAGGTCATTTGA
>CAJGCT010000072.1 GCA_904501985.1 uncultured Clostridia bacterium | reverse complement strand
GTACGTATTCTGCATTGTTTCCGAAATAAAGGACAGCACCATGCTGTTTGATATGAAAACTGTTCACCTTGAAGATGTGTGCGTAGACGAGAACTGCCGCGGCATGGGAATCGGCAGTCTGCTTATGGAATACGTTACCGAATGGGCAAAGGCAAACGGATGCAACCGCATGGACCTTGACGTGTGGGAGTTCAACGAGGGCGCAAGAAGATTTTACGAGCGGTACGGATTCGCAACCCAAAAACGCCGTATGGATATGTGGCTTGATGAATAAAGTATGAGACAAAAGACCTTCTCCTGTTGGAGAAGGTCTTTTGGTTTACGGCTTAACCCTTATGGAATGCTTTATCTCTGTGTCAATGATGTCGTATATCCGCGCGCGGTCTTTTTCGGACAGCTTGTCAAGCTTCTCATGGAGGAGGGAATCCTTCACCGTATAGCTTGCCTTTACCACATCACAAAGAAGCATATCGGACGATACCTCAAGGGCATTGGCGATGTTGATGAGGGTTTCGAGTGAGCATGATTTCTCGCCTCGCTCTATTTGCCCAAGATAATTAACGCTTAAATCCACCATTTCTGCCAGCTTGTCCTGATTAAGTTTTCTGAGCCGTCTGTATTTTCGGATATTCTTTCCTATAGGAGTAAAATCCATAATATCACCACCCACACTACAAGCGTTACATACACACTATTAGTATAGATTGACTTCGCGGCGCAATACACAATATTTTAGGGATGATTATCCTTAAAAGTATTGATTTTTGTTTGCTGATGTGCTATAATGTAAGCAATTACAGAAAGGAGCAGGCAAATGAACAGACATACAACAGCTACATTTATAGGACACAGTGATTGCTTCGGACTTGATGAGGAGCGTGTGAGGACGGAAATAATCAGGCTCATTAACGGCGGCATTACAGATTTTGTGAACGGCTATATGGGCGGCTTTGATAAGCTCTGCGCCCGTCTTGTGTACGAATTGAAGATTGTATATCCTCATATACACAACTATGCCGTTATTCCGTATCTTACTCATAAAATCGACCGAAGTGAATACTTCGATGAAATAATATATCCCGACGGCTTTGAAAAATATCACTTCAAGGCGGCAATTCCAAAGAGAAACAAATATCTTGTTGAAAATTCGGGTACGGCGGTCTGCTATGTGACCCACAGCTGGGGCGGTGCGGCAAAAACGCTGGAAATGGCGTATAAATCCGGTGTCCGGGTAATAAATCTCGGAGAGTAAAACTTTTTTTCTAAAACCTATTGACATTTGGAATAATGTGTGGTATAATACCAAGGTACAACAAAGAAGAACTCTCCGTTCTCACCGCCTCAGACTGATGACAGCGGTTAATAATCGACAAAGTGACACGAAAAGTGTCTGTAGCGTCGTGCGGAGGATTCTTCGCACGATTTTTATTTATGTTTTGGAGGTGTCAGCTATTAGCACAAAAGAACTGCAAATCAATGAAGAAATCAGGGCAAAGGAAGTCCGTATCGTTGGCGAAGACGGTGAACAGGTCGGCGTAATGCAGACCGCAAAGGCACTTGAGCTTGCTTACGAAAAGGATCTCGACCTCGTTCTCATTGCTCCCAATGCCGAGCCGCCGGTATGCCGCATCATGGATTACGGCAAGTATCGCTTTGAGCGCGACAAGAAGGAGAAAGAAGCAAGGAAGAAGCAGACAGTTGTCGAGGTTAAGGAGATTCAGCTCTCCTGCCGTATCGACACACACGATTTCGAAACTAAGGTAAAGCACGCACACCGTTTCCTCGGTGACGGCAACAAGGTAAGAGTCGTTGTGAAGTTCAGAGGACGTGAGATGAGTCATCTCGATATCGGACGTGAACTGCTTGAGAAGTTCGAAGAAGCTTGTAAGGAGCTGGGAAGCGTTGATAAGCGTCCCGCACTTGAAGGCCGCTTCATGAGCATGATTGTAAATCCCGTAAAGCAGCCCAATAAGTAATTATTGTTTTGCCGTGATTTTTGCGGCTCAGACACTGATATCACGCGCACGTCCGGCGCATAAACGGACGGAATAAACAAAAGGAGTAAACGAAAATGGCAAAAATAAAGACTCACAAGGCAACAGCCAAGAGATTTTCTCTCACCAAGAGCGGAAAGGTTAAGCTCAACCACACCAATCGCCGCCACAAGCTCGGTCTTAAGACCGCTAAGAGAAAGAGACAGCTCAGAAAGAACGGCTATCTCAGCACCTCTATGGCACCCACCATTGCATCTCTCATTCACAAATAATCATATAACAAGTAACCGGAGGATAATATAAAATGGCAAGAGTTAAAGGCGCGATGATGACTCGCAAGAGAAGAAATAAAATGCTTAAGCTCGCTAAGGGCTATTGGGGCGCTAAGTCCAAGCATTTCAAGATGGCTAAAGAGCAGGTAATGAAGAGCGGCAACTACGCTTTCGCCGGCAGAAAGATGAAAAAGAGAGACTTCCGTTCTCTCTGGATCACCAGAATTTCCGCTCAGGCTACGGTTTGCGGAATGAACTATTCCACTCTTATGCACGGCCTTAAGGTTGCAGGAATCGACCTTAACCGCAAGATGCTTTCTGAGATAGCAGTTTCCGATAAGGAT
>CAJGCT010000071.1 GCA_904501985.1 uncultured Clostridia bacterium | reverse complement strand
GGACTCCGAAAATACGTTATCGACAGGCGAAATATGAGGGCGTTTCTTTGCAAAGACGGAGATTTTATTGAAATATAACAAAAGCTTTTTCCTATTAAAGCGGCAAAATGTTCATTTCCCTCTTGCTTTTTCCTGTGTTATATGGTATAATAATAGATGTATTTTTGTTTTCAAAGATATGCGATTCATCCCGTAAGATACGGAGATGTATTCTTCGAAAGAGAGGTAAAACAAATGAAAATTTCATTCTCCACACTTGGCTGTCCCGATTTTTCCTGGACGGACATTTATACCCTAGCAAAAGATTTCGGCTTTCACGGAATCGAAATGCGCGGACTTGGCGGTGATATTTTCTCTCTAACTGCCTCTCCGTTTCATCCGGAAAATTTAGCAAAAACCGTTGAACAGCTTCGTAAGCTTAAGCTTGAAATATGCTGTCTGTCTTCCGGCTGTGCCCTCAGATACAAAGAAAAGCATGAGGAGAGTATTGCCGAGCTTAAAGAATATATTGCGCTTGCAAAGGCTCTCGGCACTCCATATATCCGTGTTCTCGGCGATCTTACCGCAGAGCCTACCACGGATTTCGATGACGAAAATGTTATCGCTCCCATGAAGATACTTGCTCCCATCGCGGAGGAGGCAGGCGTAACACTGCTTATCGAAACAAACGGCGTATATTCTGATACCGCACGTCTTGCAGACGTGCTCTCCAAAATCGCAAGCGACAGCGTTGCGGCACTCTGGGACTTTAACCATCCTTACCGCTATGCCGGCGAGCTTCCCGAGACTACCATAACAAACCTTGGTGCATACATAAAGCACGTTCACATCAAGGACTCCGTTATGGAGAACGGCAAGGTGGTATACAAGCTTGTGGGCGAGGGCGACCTGCCGCCTATGGCTGACTTTATGAAGGCACTCCGCTCACTTAACTATGAGGGATATATCTCCCTTGAGTGGCTGAAGCAGTACGCACCGGAGCTTTCCGATGCCGGAATCGTGTTCCCCCACTTTGCTCACTTTATGGAGCAGTATTTAGGTACTGCACACGCCGCAGGACATCTTATCCCCAATAAGACCGGCACGGGAATGTATGTATGGCCTAAGAATCAGCTTATCGACTTTACTTTCCCCCAGGTGCTTGACCGTATGTGTGAGGAATTTCCCGACCAGTACGCATTCCGTTATACCGAGTGTGATTACACCCGTACATATACCGAGTTCCGCGATGATGTGGACACATTTGCGCGCGCACTCATTTCCATGGGCGTAAAGCAGGGCGACCACGTAGCAATCTGGGCGACCAACGTGCCTGCGTGGTATATCACCTTCTGGGCAACCGTTAAAATAGGTGCGGTGCTTGTTACCGTTAATACGGCATACAAGAAACACGAGGTAGAATATCTGCTCCGTCAGTCCGACACCCATACACTTGTTATGGTTGACGGCTACAAGGATTCCGACTATGTGGCAATCATAAAGGAGCTTATCCCCGAGCTTGCCGACCATGAGGCAGGCAAGCCTATTCACTCAAGAAAGCTCCCGTTCCTCAGAAACGTAATTACCGTTGATTCAAAGCAGCCGGGATGTCTCACATGGGACGAGGCGGTTGCTATGTCCGAGCGAACACCTATTGATGCCGTATACCGCAGAGCGGCTATGATAAACAAGCATGACGTGTGCAATATGCAGTATACATCGGGTACAACAGGCTTTCCCAAGGGAGTTATGCTGACCCATTACAACGTTGTAAACAACGGTAAGGCAATCGGTGACTGCATGGACCTTTCCACTGCAGACCGCATGATGATACAGGTTCCTATGTTCCACTGCTTCGGCATGGTGCTTGCAATGACCGCATCAATGACGCACGGCGTAACTATGTCCCCGATACCGGCATTCTCGCCGAGAAAGGGTCTTGCCTGCATCAACAAGGAGAAGATCACCGCATTCCACGGCGTTCCAACCATGTTTATCGCAATGCTGGGACACGAGGATTTCGGTAAGACAGACTTCTCGCATATGAGAACGGGTATTATGGCAGGCTCTCCGTGCCCCATCAAGGTCATGGAGGAGGTCGTTACAAAGATGCATATGCCCGAAATATGCATAACCTACGGTCAGACCGAGGCGTCCCCTGCAACGACCATGTCAAAGACCACCGACCCTCTGGAGCTTCGCTGTACCACAGTCGGTCAGTCAATGTTTGCGGTTGAAACAAAGATCATCGACCCCGAAACAGGCGAAGAAGTGCCGGACGGCGTTGACGGTGAGTTCTGTGCCCGCGGCTACAACATCATGAAGGGCTACTACAAGATGCCCGAGGCTACCGCGGCGGCTATCGACTCCGAGGGATGGCTTCACTCCGGCGACCTTGCAAGACGTGTTGAGGGCGGCTACTACAAGATAACCGGACGTATCAAGGACATGATCATCCGCGGCGGCGAGAACATTTACCCCAAGGAGATCGAGGACTTCCTTTACACCAACCCCAAGATAAAGGACGTGCAGGTTATCGGTGTACCGGATAAGCAGTACGGCGAGGAAGTAATGGCGTGCGTTGTACTCAACGAAGGTGAAACCTCCACCGAGGCTGAAATGAAGGAATTCTGCCTTGCCAATATGGCAAAGCACAAATGCCCCAGATACATCAGATTTGTTGAGGGCTTCCCGATGAATGCGGCAGGCAAGATACTCAAATATAAGATGCGCGAGGAAGCTGTGGAATATCTGAAGCTTCACGAGGACGCAAGCATCGTTACAGCTTAATATACGCTTTTTGCCGGGTACCCGAAAAGGTGCCCGGCGTGTTTTTGTTCCGTCACACTTCGCGTGCCATCTTCCTCCCGGTGGATATTTATTGTATGGTATAATATACGCAGGAAATCCTGTTTCACAGGCTTTCGCGGCTTCGCCGCTCCGCGCCGTGGCGCGGCTGCGCAATTGACGGCTTCGCAAAAATGCCCTTGCAAGCAAGCATTTTTGCTTCATGG
>CAJGCT010000070.1 GCA_904501985.1 uncultured Clostridia bacterium | reverse complement strand
TGCAGCATTCGTATTCGCTTCCAAGAAGCACTAATTTAACTTGTATGGCCGACAAGTTATCTTGTTGATAAAGTTTCAGCCAAAAATCCCCTTACGGTTATCCGTAAGGGGATTTTGGTTTTTGCTTGGAAAGGGAAGGGGTAGGGCATCATTGCCGTTTCCGTCTGAACGGGCACATATGGAATGCGCCCCTACACAAACATTTACCGCAAACTAAGCCGCCGGAATGGTGCGGGGCCATGCAGGCGGCGCGAGTTGTGCGCCCTAAGAATTTTGCACACGCATTGCCTTAGCGGTGGTTAATTTCCTTGTATAAAGTTTTTGCGGAGCTTTTTTCAAAAAGCGACCGCATTCCCATACACAAAAAGGAGGAGCAAGCTCACCCCTTTTACCTGTAATTCTTCCTGTACTGATTGGGCGTTACGCCTACGAACTTCAAAAACATGGATTCGAACCCCTGTCTGGTCTCGTAGCCGCACCGCGAAGCGATCTCCTCTATTGGGCGTGCATCATTTTCCAAAAGATACCGCTTTGCCGCGGACAAGCGTATCTCGCGAAGCTTGTCCGTGAACGGAACACCGAAGCATTCGTCCATTATCCGATGCATTTGTGTTCGGCTGTAGCTGAGATGGGATGCCAGAGAATCCAGAGTGATCGGCTGACTGTAATTGAGGTACAGGTAGTTTTCTATTTTCGCGTGAAGCTGAAGATGGCTGCCGGACTCAACTCTTGGCTGAGCATCGAATTTTATCATGCGCTCCAATATGTAGCTTATTACAATCCCGAGAAGCGATCTTTCGCGGAATGAGGTGAGTCCTGTGGGGCTGTCGGCAGTGATATCGTAAAGCTCGCTGACAGCTTCGAAAATGAAACGGCGCTCGCTGTCGCTGAGCTTGCCGCGGATATACGGCGCATGAGTGTGTATGTAAGCATCGTTTGTGCACTCAAGATCGAAACGAATGCAGAAGCGGCGAAAACCCGGTGCAGTCCGGCGCAGTTCGTGCACCGTGTGCGGCGGCACGATAATGAGTTCACCCTCACCTAAAGTAAGCTCTTCGTCTCCCACAAGCATACGCATGGAGTTTTCTTCGATTATTGAAAGCTCATATGCCGCGTGGTCGTGGGGAGCGAATGACATTTGTGGGATGCCGTTCTTTTTTTCGGTAATATAGCAAAGAAGCAGATTAACGGTGACATTTTCACAGCTAACTGACACCACAGGCGGCAGCTCTAAGGTTTTTATGCTGTCCGCAACGGACTTTTTCTCGTTTGTCATTATGATCGCCCCTTTCGAAGTACTGCATTCCTTATATTACATCGTTTTTTATATTGTAACACGATAATTTTTCGGAATTGTGAATATACGGAGCGAAAAACGTAAAATATTGCGTGTTTTTTTAATTAAAACGGATAAATTGCCGCAGAACAGGTTTTAGGAGGACAAAAAACACATATATGCAATATTTTTCAATAAAGCGCAATAAATATTGCGGCTTGTGTTGATGAAATCGAGCATTTGCGGTAAAAATATATATGTATAGATATGTAACTGTGTGCATTTATGATGCGCGCGTTTCTGTTTCCGGCAGTCACGCGGATGGCGGAGTTTTTTATGAATATAAAAAATCCCCGACAGCTTTTACTGTCGGGGAAAGAATCATTCAGTGGTGTAATTGTCGAAATAACCCTGGATAAATACGATCGGCGTACCCTTGTCGCCAGAACCGGAGGTCAGGTCGCAGAGCGAACCGATAAGGTCGGTGAGCTGACGGGGAGTGGTGCCCTCGGATGCCATCTTGCCGTAAAGGTTTTCGTCCTTTTCGGAGATTCTCTCCTTGATAGCTTCTTTGAGTGCATCGCCGGAAAGGTCTGCGAAATCGTTGTCGGCGAGATACTTAAGTTTAAGCTCGTTGGGAGTACCCTCAAGTCCCTTGGTGTATGCAGGAGCAACAACCGGGTCTGCAAGCTCCCAAATCTTGCCTACGGGGTCTTTGAAAGCGCCGTCGCCGTATACCATAACTTCGATGGTCTTGCCGGTAGCCTCGTAGAGCTTCTTCTGGATAGCATCTACAACAGGCTGGCAGTCGCGGGGGAACAGCTTGACCTGATCCTCTGTCGCTTTGTTAGAGCCGAGCAGACCGTAGTCAGCATTGTAGCCGCTTCCGTTAACAGGAGCGTTCATAATCTCGTCGAGACCGAGTATAACTTCACCGCCTGCCGCTTTGAGTATGCGCTTGGTGCGCGCTCTTGTGTGAATATCACAGCAGATCACGTTCTTGGTGTAGGGAAGGATAGCCTTTGCGTTGTTCGCGAAGATGATCTCGCAGTCAGCACCGCATCCGCGCACAAGCTCCTCGTAATATTCAACGTAGTCAACGCCTGTGAAACGGTGTTTCTCATATCCGAAAAGCTCACGGTATGTCTTAAGGTCGAGCACGTCCTTGTAGGGGTCTATACCTTTTTCATCTACCGCATCAAGGCTGATAAGATGGTTTCCAACCTCATCGGAGGGATAGGAGAGCATAAGAACTATCTTTTTTGCTCCCTTTGCAATGCCGCGCAGGCATATGGAGAAACGGTTGCGGCTGAGAATGGGGAA
Organism: uncultured Clostridia bacterium; assembly: GCA_904501985.1. Taxonomy (GTDB): domain Bacteria; phylum Bacillota; class Clostridia; order Oscillospirales; family CAG-272; genus Flemingiibacterium. The sequence continues at coordinate 1,351 of CAJGCT010000070.1, read as the reverse complement.
TATAACACCAACAGTGCCGCCGCCAAGCTTTGCTTTTACATCGGCTGCGATATCATCAACAGTGGCGTAGTTACCCTGTGCTCTTGCGACAACAGCCTCAGTCATAGCGACGATGTCGCGATCGTGAAATTCAAATCCCGCATCCTTCTGTGCCTCAAGCACCGAGCTTGTAACGATCTCAACGATATCGTCACCGTTGCGGATAATAGGCGCTCTGACACCGCGGGATACAGTACCAATCATACGACTCATATATAATTCGCTCCTTTTTGGAATAAAATAACAAGCGTTTGTAAATGTGAAAACACATTTACAATCTATTATATCACAAAATCATCTGCATTTCAAGATATTCGGATAAATTTTTCATGTAACAATAAAAGAAAATATCTGTAAGTTTGCCATATGTTTTGGATATTTTGTGAGTATACTGTCAGAGTATAAATCAGTCTTTGTAATATTGGCGGCAGTATACATACCATAGGAGCGTATTTTTTGAATAAAATGTAAGAAAATAGCAAAAGGACAGAAAAAATAAAAAATACTATTGAAATTTTAATGATGATATGATATAATTATAGGGTAATAAATCTCACGCTGGTTAATCTAAATTATATAAAGGAGTGCTTTAAATGAAAAAGGTTTACGAAGGCAAGACAAAGGACGTTTATTCCCTTGAAAACGGCAATGTGCTGCTTAAATTCAAGGACGACTGCACAGGTAAGGACGGCGTATTTGATCCCGGTGAAAATACCGTTGGTCTTACAATAGAGGGTATCGGTAAGGCAAATCTTCAGACCTCCGTATACTATTTTGAGCTTCTTAAGAAGGCCGGCATCAAGACTCACTATGTAAGTGCTGATCTTGATAACGCTACTATGGAAGTGCTTCCTGCAGAATGCTTCGGAAAGGCTCAGGGCGGAAACGGACTTGAGGTTATCTGCCGTCTTGTTGCTACAGGCAGCTTTATCCGCAGATACGGTGAGTATATAAAGAACGGCACACGTCTTGAGGGCGGATATGTTGAGTGCACCTTTAAGAATGACGAGAAGGGCGATCCGCTGGTAACAGGCGAGGGCCTTGCGGCACTTAAGGTAATGACTCCCGAAATGTTTGAGTCCATGAAGGAGCAGACCTTGAAGATCACAAAGATCGTAGCTGACGATCTTAAGACCATCGGTCTTGATCTTTGGGATATCAAGTTTGAGTTTGGCTACAACAACGGCGAGGTTATTCTTATCGACGAGATCGCGTCCGGAAATATGCGTGTATACAAGGGCGACACCATCGTTGAGCCGGTTGAGCTTACAAAGCTTATCAACAACAGATAAAATTATCAACCCCACCACTT
>CAJGCT010000069.1 GCA_904501985.1 uncultured Clostridia bacterium | reverse complement strand
TTTAAATCCTGAAGCTTATGAACAGACATATAATGTATCTACATCTGAACATATGAAGTGGAGAGATGTTGCAAAAATTTATGAAAAAATCGGCGGCTTAAAATATATTACAGTAGACAATGATACATTTATTGACATTGTAGCTGATGGAAACGTATACGTAAAGCAACAACTTTTATATGACAGATGTTTTGACAGAATAGTAGACAACAGCAAAATTTTGGCTTTGTGTTCTATGTCTCAAAAAGAACTTGCTACTTTAGAAGAAGGCTTAAAAAGAGAGCTTTCAAATATAAACCTCAGTATGATAAAGAGCGATGTCAAAGTAAACGAAAGAATGGATAAGTATATTCAAGATCATTTTAGATAATTTTACAAGTTAAATAACAGTATAGCAAAAGGAACTGTTGCACATGGGTGCAACAGCTCCTTTCAATTTACATAAAAACTGTCCTTAAGAGTACGCCTTATAGGTCGTGTTTTTTTACGCGTTTGTGTAATAAATATCCTACCTTCAAAATATAATGTAACAGCTTGATAAAATACAGGAGGGCTGTTATGTTTGTATATTCACTGAGGGCGAGTACCCTCAAATTTTTCGGAGTAACCACCGTTGCGCTTGCCGCACTTGTGGCATTGCTTATTTTTATTCCGGCTGCCGAGCCGGCAGTATCCGACGGTGTGCTTGAGGCTGTGGAAAATGTACGCTTTGATAAAATAAAGACTGCCGAGGATAGAATAGAGTTCCTGCGTCAATTCGGATGGGAGGTCGATGCCGTGCCAACCGAAGAAGCAGAGGTAACTATTCCGGCAGAATTTGACAAGGTATATCAAAGCTACAACGAGCTTCAGAAAAAGCAGGGCTTCGATCTTACAAAATATTTAAAGAAAGACGTAATGCGCTATACCTACAAGGTTACAAACTATCCCGATTATGACGGCGAGGTTTATGTAAACATACTTGTATACAAGAAAAAGGTTATCGGCGGTGACGTTTGTTCAGCGGATGTTAACGGATTTATACACGGACTTGACCGAAATATTGAATACTAAATATAATGAAAGGAACGGCACTGAAATATGCCGTTCCTGCTTTTATTTGTTAAGCAACCTTGTCTTAATGGAAACTATTTATCATTCTTCATAGTAAATTGGTGCTTAGATATCATATATATTTGTACTCGATCTGCTCATAAAGGCGCCACAGATTGTTTATCATGTAAACGAACCATATGCCCATGGCAAGCAGGGGAATCATATAATACTGCGGCGCAATATCCGCGCGCATTACGGAATAAACGATATTTATAATAAGAGCAATCACAAATCCCACAAATCCTGCTATAACTCCCATGTCAGCCTCGCGGCGGTGGGTTTCATAGATATCACAAAGCCGCTTGTCAGTAACGTCTGGATCGGGGGCGAGGTGCATCCTTATGAGGCGGCGTATTTCTCTGTATATCATGTAAACCGTGGCTCCCATCGCGCCGTATTCCACTATTGCCAAAGCTCTTGTTATGTTATAGAGATCGTATGCCTCAAAGGAGTGCTGTATCATTCCGATTCCGTAGTACAGTTCAAATATGAGCGAAGCCGCATAGGATATGAGCGATACTACCGCGAAAATTATCTGTGTCGGGACAGTTCCCTTTGATATGGGGGACATTTTTGAGAGTCTGATCATTGCCGCAGTAAGGAATATCGCGCCTATGAAGGTGGGGATTACATTTACCCCGTCAATCCACAGATTGGGGAAGAACACAAATCCGGCAATTATTAAAGTTACTGCCGAATGCAGAGTGCGGCGAAAAGCGAGTCCCACATTTTCTGTTATTTCAAGGTCATAGTCGTGAAGAACCCTTTCCAAAAAGGGCGTGTCCCTCGAAATGCGTACAATATAAGGTAGAATATTTACAAGCCACAGTACGGCAATAAGAGACCAGATAAAAATATTAAATACAGTGAGAGGTGCTTTGTATGCACCGAAATCTATCTGAGGGGTGCTTGTGACATAACCCGAATATTCAAAGCTTGACAGTGAGCAAAGCTCCGGAAGTACGCAGAACAGCGATTTTAAGACAAAAAAGAGGTTTGTCACGGTGCGGAGCGTTTTTATATTCAAAAATACAGAGTTTCCGCTAAAGCGTGTTCCGAAATATTCAAATCCGTCAAAAATCCGCCATGCGGAAGGAAGCGCGTACATAAGCTCAATGACTGCAAAGCCGAAAGTGAAGACAAGCACGTATGTGTCGTCAACAATTGGAACAAGCATTGAAACAAACAGCTTTATAAGCATAAACCAGCGCAGTTTTTTAAGACTGAGCATCGCATCCGAGACGTTTGGGCAAAGGTCAGCCCACTTTGAGAGTCCTGCAATCAGAAAAAGATATCCGAAGAAGTCGGGCAGAATATCAATTATATTGATACAGGGATTTGCTAAAAATATTACGGCGGCGATAAAATATCCGAAGCCGAGACGCTTTCTTGGCGTGGCGGATTTTGCCGCGCCGCTGTTTTTTGATGAACTTACCATATGTAACACCCTTTATTTTTTGTTTCGGTTCTTACCTTTTGCCAGCTTGTCGAAAATATCCTCGTGATAGGGCATATCCTCGTCTCCCTCAAGACAGATTCGTGCGTAGCAGGCAAAAAACAGTGCAAGATTCAAAAAAATGCTTAAGTAAGCCAAAAGGGAGGTGAAAAGTCCCATATTAGCCGTAATGGCGATAAATGCGTCAGAGGGATATTCGGACAGGCTGAGTACCACAGAGCATCCGCAGGACACCACCTCGAATATGGAATACAGTACCGTTATACTCATCATCCAAACGGTACGCTTTGCAAGAGAGGGGAGTCCCACGTCCCGGGACAGCTTACAGATGCCTCTGAGGAGCAGAAGCAAGAATAAGCAGCTTGCGGCGGCATACGCTACGTTAAGTGCCGGGTCTGCATTCTTAATAACGCCGCACATCTCGGCAATATCAAATGCCAGCGCGGCGGCACTGACTCCGCACAGCGCGAGAAGAGATACAGCCGCTCTCTTGAAGCCGTATTTTGCATCACAGTAATGCATAAGCCGCGAGATACCCATAAACATGAGCACACATCCGATTATAGAAAGATTCGGGAGAACGTCAACACGGCTTAATGGAAAGAATATCAGGAAAAAGTATCCCACAAAAATATAACCGAAACCCATTTTACATAATTCCTTTTTACATCATGGCACCGCTTTCGCAGTGCCATGATGTGTTGTATTTTTTGATTACTGCGCAGTATCGTTACCGCTGCCGCAGCATTTCTTGTATTTTTTGCCGCTTCCGCAGGGGCAGGGATCGTTTCTGCCCACCTTCACATTCTGGCGTGCGGTGGCACTGACGATTCCACTCTTGGCCGCGGAGGATGCGGGTGCGGGACGGGACTGTGCTCCGCCCTCAAAGCCCTCTCCGGTGATTTTGGCTACGGCAACACGCTTGATCTCCTGCTCTTTTCTCGGAGCAACTGCAAGTACCATACGTGTGGTATCCTCGCGAATCTGAGCTACCATATCGTCAAACATATCGGCACCGGTGAAGCGATATTCGTTAATAGGACTGCGCTGTGCATATGCCTGAAGTCCAACAGAGCCGCGAAGATCGTCCATGGCGTCGATGTGGTTCATCCAGTTCTGGTCAACGGCACGAAGGAGCACAACGCGTTCAATTTCGCGCATCTGCTCGCCGAATACCTCTTCTTTTTCGGCATACAGCGCATCCGCACGCTCGTGGAGCACCTTTTTGATGTCCTCGCGGTCAAGATTCTTAAGCTCATCCTCGGTGTACTTGAAATCGTCCTCACGGCAGAGTAAACCGAAGAAATGAGTGCGGATGGCATCAATGTTCCAATCGGAGTGATCCTCGTCGGAAACGGTGTGACCGTTTACCACGGTTTCGATGGTTTCGTTTACCATGCCGCGTACCGTTTCGCGAAGGTCTGCACCGTCAAGCACGGAGCGGCGCTGAGTGTAGATGATATTTCTCTGCTGATTCATAACGTCATCATATTCAAGGACGGTT
>CAJGCT010000068.1 GCA_904501985.1 uncultured Clostridia bacterium | reverse complement strand
TCGTGGGATATGTAGTGGTGGGGGTGATTCTCGGCGCCGTCGGACTGTACAAGCCCCTTGTGGACTTTGCCGGATGCGGTGCTACCGTGCCCCTTACAGGCTTCGGTTACTCGCTGGCAAAGGGCGTGGAGAAAGCCATAGACGAGAGGGGACTTATTGGTGCGCTGACAGGCGGACTTACCGCAACCTCAGCCGGTATCACCGCGGCAATGGTGTGCGCATGGATCGCGGCACTGTTTTTCAAGGGTAAGCCTAAGGGATGATAAAATGAGTTTGGCGCCTGCCGCAATGCGGCAGGCGCCAAGGTCGTTTTTATGGCTTAGCAGCCGCAGCCGCAGCCGTTGTTACCGTAGGTTGATCCGCAGCCGTTGTTGTTGTTGCAGCTGAAGATGATGAGAAGAGCGATGATGAGCCATACGCACTTGTCGTCGAAAATGTTGCAAAGGCAGTTATTCATAGTATATCCTCCAATTTTGGACACTCATGGGTGTCCGTTTGAGAGTCTGCCTGCCGCCTGTCGGCAGGCTTTGCTCTCTATTACATACTATGAGCCGCCGGAAATTTTGACACAGGATTTTTTTTGGTTTGTATCAGAGCTTTTCAAGCTTTAAGTGTGTCACGCCCATAAAGGCGCGTGCCGCAAGCTCGCTGTCGGTGGGAATATCCTTGGAAGCACCGCAGGAGCGGCAGAAAACCTTTACGTGGTCGTCGGAAACCGCCACATCGTAGTCGCCGTCGTCACAGCAGCAGCTAACGTCTCCACCCTCAATAAGATCGCGGATGACGAACATGACCGCATCGTAAATTGATGGATCGCAGGGTTCGTCGTCAGCGTCCAGGTGATCAAGCTCGCCGTGAAGCTTTTCAAGGTCATCTATGCCCATTTCCGAAAGCAGCTTTAAAAGCTCCTTTTCCGATTTGTCAAGAGCTTCGGATACAGCCTTTTCCGTGCCGATAAACACAAGGTCGAGAGCACTGAATGGGCAGGGATATATAAACAGCTCTTTTTCAAAAAACAGCTTTGAGCTTATCATGAATGTGTGCTCTGTGCCGCAGAAAAGGCAGGGCACACTGATTCGCAGTTTGCCGTCGTTTGTTTGATTTACAGTAAGCTCGCTTGCACCGCAGGAGCATTTCAGCTTTTTCATAGCTCCGGACAGTGCAAAAACACCGACCATGCTTTTTATTCCCGAACCGCAGTACGGACAGCGGTAAGCAATACAGGTTTCGCGTGAATTAAGTATCATATAAGTGTTCCTTTCACGGTGGAATACAACTATTATATCAAATTATACCGATTCTGTCAAGCATATTGCAAACGCACGGCGTTTTACGAGATGAAGTGAACAAAAACAGGTATTACGAGAGAAAAAGATTGAAAAAATATGCGCGAAAAACAATTTATTTAAAATTGTCACAGAACGTTTATTGACATTCCGGGAAAAAAGGTTTATAATTAAAAGAGCGCATACGAAAAATCGTGAAATTTGTATTTTTTCGGGAAAGAGGTACATACAATGACTACCGTATATATGCTTACATCCCAATCACGAAGCCAGATGATGTCATTTATACTAAAAAGCGATGAGCATCTGCTTGTAATTGACGGCGGAAACACCTGCGACGCTGACTATCTCTGCGCATATGTAAAAAAGCTTGGCGGAGTTATTGACGGCTGGTTTTTTACTCATCCTCACTCAGACCACTGCGATGCGTTCAGCTCTATGATGGAGCGCCGCGCGGCAGAGGTGAAGATTAAGGGTATCTATTATAATTTCCCGTCAAAAGAATACCTTGAATCGTCAGACGACTCAAAGAAAGAAAAAGAGCGCGATTCTGCCAACCGTATGCTAAGAGAAATCGGCGATAAAAACATCCCTTTCACAATTGTTCGCCGCGGAGATGAATTTGTGTTCGGCGAGATCAAGATAACGGTACTTCGCGAGCCTAATGAGAGTATACGGGTGAATATGGTGAACAATTCTTCCGTGGTATACCGCGCGGATGCTAACGGAGTTTCCATGATATTCCTCGGAGACCTTGGAAAAGAGGGTGGAGATGAGCTTCTTGCAAATACGCCGTCTGAGCTTCTCTCGGCGGATATGGTACAGCTTGCCCATCACGGTCAGAACGGCGTTGGACGGGAAGTGTATGATGCAATCGGTGCGGACTTCTGTTTCTGGTGCACCCCCGATTGGCTGTGGGACAACGACAACGGACTTGGGTATGACACACACCACTGGAAAACAGTTGTCACACGCGGTTGGATGAGCGATATCGGTGTAAAGTGGCATTATATATCAAAGGACGGCACTCAGGAAGTACCCTTTGACGATCTTGATCCCACGGTACACATGAGAAAAAATTAAAAACGGAGAGTATATAAAATTGGCTGATATACAGAAAAAAGAGGCTGTCTGCTGTAAAAAGACATCTATTGGCGGACAGGCACTTATCGAAGGAATAATGATGCGCGGACCGGTTCGGTCTGCAATGGCGGTGAGGAATCCGGCAGGCGAGATCGTAATGGAGGAATGGGCAACCAGAGGCAAGGAGCTTCCCAAAATATTAAAGCTTCCGATCATACGCGGCGTTTTTGGATTTATTGATTCGATGACCACGGGATACCGTTGCCTTATGCGCTCGGCTGAGATAGCTATGCCGGAGGACGACGGGGGAAAGCCGCTTTCTGAGGAGGAAAAGAAGAAGGAATCAAAGCTTCTCACTATTGCCGCAGGTATTGGCGGTGTGCTTGGTGTGGTTCTGTGCGTGGTGCTGTTCTTATATTTGCCATCCCAGCTTTTCAGATGGCTTGCAGGTGCTGTTCCTGCGCTTGACACGGATATTATGCGTGCGGTATTTGAGGGCGTGATGCGTATAGTGCTGTTTGTCGGTTATGTTGGCGCTATGTGCCTTGTTAAGGACGTGAGACGCACCTTTCAGTATCACGGAGCTGAGCACAAGACCATTTTCTGCTACGAGGCAGGACTGCCGCTGACAGTTGAAAATGTGCGCACACAGCGCCGTTTCCATCCCAGATGCGGAACATCTTTCCTCATACTTATGCTTATCGTGGGTATAATAATATCCATGTTTATCCACGTTGACAACCCATTCCTGCGCACGGGAATCAAGCTACTTCTGCTTCCGCTTACCATGGGCATTGGATATGAGCTTATCAAGTTCTGCGGACGCCACGACAATGTATTAACACGAATCATTGCCGCGCCGGGAATGTGGCTCCAGAGAGTTACAGTACATGAGCCGGATGACAGTATGATCGAGTGCGCAATTGCCGCAATGACCGCTGTTATACCGGCGGACGGAAGCTCGGATAACTTCTAGTATCAACTGATAAATAAAAATGGGGCGGTCGAAAGACCGCCCTCATTTTTGCTTTTCGGTTGACATGACTGTATTTTAGAGGTATAATAATACATATACCGTCCCCTAAAAAGGAGTCTTAGCATGAAACGTAAATTTGTGAGTCTTGCAACACCTTTTGAAGAATCAGAAAAGCGAAATTTCAGCGAATATCCCAGAAAACAGCTTGTTAGGGATTCATATTTCCCACTTGACGGTCTTTGGGAGCTTTCTGTAATGCGCCGCGAGAGGCTTCGTTATGTGGGTAAAATAAAAATGCCCTTTGTTCCCGAATCTCGGCTGTCAGGCATATGCCGCACGCTGAAAAAGGGCGAAAAATGGGTGTATACACGGCGTTTTGAGCTTCCTGCGGGATTCAATGTGGGACGGGTGCTTCTCCATTTCGGCGCGGTTGACCAAATAGCACGGGTTTGTATAAATTCTCATGCTTTTTCGGAGCATATCGGTGGGTATCTGCCTTTTACTTTCGATATAACCGACTTTCTGCGAGAGGGAATCAACATTTTGTATGTGGAGGTAGAGGACAGACTTGATCCTGACATCCCCTACGGCAAACAGCGAAAAAAACGCGGCGGAATGTGGTACACACCAATTAGCGGAATATGGCAGACGGTGTGGCTTGAAAGCGTTCCGCGGCGGTATGTGTCAAAAATAAAGGTTACGCCGTCGCTGACGGGCGTTTCCATTGATGTTGTCGGAGGCGATACTCACAAGCGAGTGGATATTGATACTCCGAACGGCACTCTCAGCTTTGAGTTTGTAGGATCGCATTTTGAATGTAAAATACCGTCCCCGAGGCTGTGGTCGCCGGAAAATCCGTATCTGTACTATTTTACGCTGTACTGCAAAGAAGACAAGGTACGCTCATATTTTGCGCTTAGAACTGTTGAAATCCGAGCAGTTAACGGAAAAGAACAGCTGTTATTTAACGGTAAACCGTATTTCTTTCACGGACTGCTCGACCAAGGATATTTCTCTGACGGAATATATCTTCCGGCATCTCCTAAAGGGTACGAGTGGGACATTAAAACCGCAAAATCTCTCGGATTTAATATGCTTCGTAAGCATATCAAGATAGAGCCTGATTTGTTCTACTATTACTGTGACAAATACGGAATGATAGTTTTTCAGGATATGGTAAACAGCGGTAAATACAGCTTTCTCATTGACACCGCGCT
>CAJGCT010000067.1 GCA_904501985.1 uncultured Clostridia bacterium | reverse complement strand
CGCTATCGTAGGCTCTGCGGTAGGTTACGCAATGTGCGGCGGCCGCGCTATAGTTGAGCTTATGTACGCTGACTTTATCGGCTGCGCAGGCGACGAAATCTTCAACCAGATGGCAAAATGGCAGTCCATGTCCGCAGGTATTCTTAAGATGCCTATCGTGCTCCGCGTTTCCGTTGGTTCAAAGTACGGTGCACAGCACTCTCAGGACTGGACTGCGCTCACCGCTCACATCCCCGGTCTGAAGGTTATATTCCCCAACACTCCTGCGGATGCTAAGGGTCTCATGACCGCGGCTCTTGAGGGCACTGACCCTGTTGTATGCTTCGAGTCTCAGAGAATTTACGGTATCGGCGAGCAGTTCATGAAGGACGGCGTGCCGGAAGGACGTTACGAGATCACTCTCGGCGATCCCGATATCAAGCGCGAGGGTAAGGACGTTACTATCCTCACCATCGGTGCAACTCTCTACCGCGCAATGGATGCGGCTAAGACTCTTGAAGAGAAGTACGGCATTTCCGCCGAGGTTATTGACGCGCGCACTATTGTTCCTTTCGATTACTCCAAGGTTATCGAGTCCGTTAAGAAGACCGGTAAGATCGTAATCGTAGGCGATGCTTGCGAGCGCAACTCTGTAATGAAGGATATGGCGGCAAACATCACCGAGTTTGCATTTGATTATCTTGATGCACCGCCTGTAGCACTTGGTTCACGCAACTGGATCACTCCTTGCTACGAGCTTGATGCAGAGTTCTTCCCCCAGGCTGACGGTATCATTGATATCATCCATGAAAAGCTTATGCCTATTCCGGGCTACGTTGCAAAGACCAACTGCAGCGACGTTGAGCGCATGGAAAGAAGCAAGAAGGGTCTTTAATCTAAAAAACAACATAAGGGGCTGTCTCAGACAGCCCCAATGTTTTTTACAGTTGAAATTGAAGAAAGCGGTAGTGTTTGTGTAGGGATTACGGTCGCTGTTTTTGAGCACATCGCAAAGCGATGTGCTCAAGAACAGCGACCGTACTTCCATACCCAAACAAATCTGCACGCTAAAGGTATTTATCATGAAACTATACATAAACCAATCAACAGATCCATATTTCAACCTTGCCGCGGAGGAGTATATGATTACTCATGCCGAGGATGATGTCGTTATGCTCTGGCGTAACGAGCCGTCGGTGATAATCGGCAAAAACCAGAACGCCTTTGCGGAGATAAATTTCGATTTTGTCAAAAAGCACGGCATAAAGGTGGTCCGCCGTATGACAGGCGGAGGTGCGGTGTTCCATGACCTCGGCAACCTTAACTATACGTTTATATCACCTGCCGGAGGGCAGATGTCTGAGGGAATCCGCGAGGGCGGTCTTGATTTTGCGTATTTCACCGCTCCGATCATATCCGCGCTCAGAGAAATATCGCTTGATGCCTCCCTTTCCGGACGAAATGATATAGTTGTCGCAACTCCGGACGGTGAGCGCAAGATATCAGGCAATGCACAGTGCGTTCTGGACGGCGCGACGCTTCATCACGGTACACTGCTCTTCTCGGCAAAGCTTGAAAAAATGTCGGGAGCACTTAATGTTGACCCCACCAAGCTTAAAAGCAAAGGAATTGCCAGCGTAAGAAGCCGTGTTGCAAATATCTTCGACCTTATGCCGGAGGATGTGCAAGAAAAGCTTTGCGACGTGCTGGATTTTGAAAAATTCCTGGCAGACAGACTTTCAAAGGAGTTTTCTGCTAAGACGGAAAGCCTCACGGATGCGATGATTCGCGAAATTTCACTTCTTGCCGAGAAAAAATACTCTACGGATGAGTGGAATCTTCGCCGTTTCGGAAACTTCGCCGTGGAACGCCGCCGCAGATTCGATTACGGTGCTGTGGAGGCACGTTTTGACGTTGAATCGGGGCGGATACGCGAAATTTCGCTGGGAGGCGATTTTTTTGGTGAGCTTGACATAGCGGAGCTTGAAAAAATGCTTTCGGGGGTCGAATATTCAAGAGAAGCCGTGTATGCGGTGCTGTCAGAGGCGCAAATTGGGCGCTTCATTCTTGGTGCTGTGGCATCCGATATCACAGATTTATTGTTCTTTAATGAAAGTGTTTTATAAATGTTGACGATATGTTCATAGATAATTCAAAACTTTTGCGTTCAAATGTATTAAAATATTAGTAAGGTAGTTTATGAAGCTACACTGTGTTTTAAATACGATTTAAACTGAAAGGACATATTATCATGAATAAGCTGCATGACGAAAAAATTGATTTTTTATTTAAAGGAATACTTACTCTTGAGAACGTAGCCGAGTGCTACAGCTTCTTTGAGGACCTCTGCACCGTTGCGGAGCTTCAGGAAATGTCCAAGCGTCTGCTTGCCGCAAAAATGCTGAAGGATAACTATATCTACACGGAAATCGCGGAGCGTACCGGACTTTCCACCGCGACCATCAGCCGCGTAAATCGCTGCCTTAAATACGGAAGCGACGGATATATTACGGTGCTTGACCGTCTTGAACGGATGAAATAATGGGAAAAGACGGATATTTTGCATACTCGTCTCTTGCTCCTGTGTATGACCGACTTAACTCGGAGGTTGACTATGAGGGGTGGGCGGACCACATAGAGCGGCAGTTTGCGGCGTATGCAAAAAAGAAACCTGTGTCTGTGCTTGATCTTGCCTGCGGCACAGGAAGCGTAACGGCTATACTTGCCCGACGGGGCTACGATATGACCGGAATCGACCTATCCGAGGATATGCTCGCCGTCGCGCGTGCCAAATGCGACAGCGGGCATTTTCCGCATTCGGTGCTGCTCATAAAGCAGGATATGGCTGAATTTGAGCTGTACGGCACCGTGGATGCTATAGTGTGTTGTCTTGACAGCCTCAATTATCTTACCAAAACCGACAAACTGCACCGCACCTTTCTTCATGTACACAATTATTTGGAGCCTGACGGGCTGTTTGTGTTTGATATGAATGCCCCGGCTAAATTTGAGAATGTGTACGCACAGAATTCGTATATTCTGGAAGACGAAGGGGTTTTTTGTGCGTGGCAGAACGATTATAACGAAAAGACTAAGATGTGCGATTTTTACCTTTCCATCTTTACGGAAAACAAGGACGGCGCATGGGCAAGATATGACGAGGTGCAGAGAGAGCGTTGCTATTCACTGCGCACTGTAAAGAAGCTTCTTTCTGACTCCGGCTTTGAGCTTTGCTCTGTCGCTTCGGATTTTGAAGGCACACCTGCCGATTCTGATACTGAGCGGTGGTATTTTACCGCACGGGCGAAAAAATAATTAGTTAAGGATATAAATATGCAGAAAAATTCCACCATACTGCGTGCAATGACAAGAGATGGAAGTGCGCGCGCATTTGTGATAAATTCAAAGGAGATAGTCAATACTGCAATCGGCTATCACCACACTACACCCACCGCATCGGCACTGCTTGGCAGAACTCTTACCGCGGCATCCATGATGGGAACGCTCCTTAAGGATAAGGGGAACACCCTGACGCTCAACATCCGCGGAGATGGTCCTGCAAAGAATGTTATTGCAGTATCGGACTATGCGGGAAACGTAAAGGGTTATATTGCCGAGCCTAATATTGATATTCCGAAGAAATCCAACGGCAAGCTCGACGTATCCGGCGCTATCGGTCACGGAACGCTGTCCGTAGTCAAGGATATCGGGCTTAAAGAACCGTATTCCGGTATGATAAACCTGGTCAGCGGCGAGATTGCAGAGGATATTACGCAGTATTTTGCCGCAAGCGAGCAGACACCCAGTCTTTGTGCTCTGGGTGTGCTTATCGACCGGGATTATACCTGCAAAGCGGCAGGCGGTGTGCTTATATCACTGCTTCCTTTTGCGGCGGAGGAGACTATCGCACAGCTTGAAAAGAATGCAGAAAAGCTTGCAAATGTTTCGCGCCTTTTCGACGAGGGCCTTTCCTGCAAGGAAATCATGGATATTGCCCTTGAGGGAATAGAATACGATATCTTTGACGAGATTGACGCAGGCTACGCCTGCGATTGCTCAAGGGAGAGATGTGGCAGAGCTCTTGTGAGCATCGGTCGGGACGAGGTAGAAGGTATATTTGCCGAGTGCCGTGCGGAGGGCAAGCCGGAGGAGATACAGATAGAATGCCATTTCTGCGACAAGAAGTATCTTTTCACCAAGGCTGATGCAGAAAGGCTGTTTGCAAAATAAGAAATGGCACATATAATATTCGTGAGTGCTTTCCGCAGAGCTTGATATGCTCGCCTTGGGTGAGTGATATTACAAAAGGTTTGCGCATATACTGAAAAAGATGAAAGATGTTTCACGGTGAAGAATGAAACAGTGCCGCTTTCATTGACGGCACTGTTTTGTTCGTGCTTGTTTTGTTAGAAAAGATTACAAAATATTTTTTGAAAAATTTCAAAAACCTATTGACAAACAAAAAAGACTGTGATATAATATAAAAGTCGCAGGGAACGAGGTTCCTATGAGATGTGGAAGCTTAGCTCAGCTGGGAGAGCATCTGCCTTACAAGCAGAGGGTCACAGGTTCGAGCCCTGTAGCTTCCACCAGCGGTCTTTTGACCGCTATATGGCCGGGTAGTTCAGCTGGTTAGAACGCTAGCCTGTCACGCTAGAGGTCGTGGGTTCGAACCCCATCTCGGTCGCCATATGCCTCTGTAGCTCAGTTGGTAGAGCAGGGGACTGAAAATCCCCGTGTCGTTGGTTCGATTCCGACCGGAGGCACCAAGCCTTGGCATTAGCCGAGGCAAAATGCGGATTTAGCTCATTTGGTAGAGCGCGACCTTTCCAAGGTCGAGGTGGCGGGTTCGAGCCCCGTAATCCGCTCCCTTTTTTTCTTTGCACATCCTTTTAGGGTGTGCTTTGGCGCCATAGCCAAGCGGTAAGGCAGAGGTCTGCAAAACCTTTATTCCCCGGTCCGATTCCGGGTGGCGCCTCCATTTTTCTTTTTAATCCCCCAGATGCGGATTTAGCTCATTT
>CAJGCT010000066.1 GCA_904501985.1 uncultured Clostridia bacterium | reverse complement strand
TGACGAGGTATGCGAGAGTATGGGAATCGATTTCCTTGCCTTTGCTGATACGGGAATAGCAATAACAATGAGCGTAAGCGAAAAATCGTTGTACGCTCAGGCAGCGGCATTTGTGGACCGTGTAGCTGCTGATATACAGATGATTGCCACACAGAAAAATTGTGCTGAAATCCTTGCGGAATACAAGGCGGACGGAATATGTCACCTTAATGCGGCAAAGGCAATAACAGAGGTTTCCGACCGCCACAGACGCATAGAGGAGGAATCAAGCAAGCAGCAAACAGCGGTACAGATTGAGGCTGAGATAGTTGTCGAACCGAAGATGGAAAATGCTACGCTTACTGCTCCGGTAGTTATTGAGTTAGAGGAAGAAGAAAAAGAAAATGAGAAAACTTTCTGCGTACAGTTCAGCGTATACGGTACAAGGGAACAGCTCAAGGAATTAAAAAAGTTTTTAGAAAATGGAGGGTACAGATATGAATAATAACCAGATAGCACAGAGACCAAAATTCTCGGTTGCAATGAGCACGGAAAAGTATAAGAGCCTTATCAATAACACGTTGGGTGATCCCGACAGAGCAAGACGGTTTTCTGCCGCGATAACATCAGCGGTAGCGGTTAACCCGGCTCTTCAGGAATGCGATGCAGGCAGTATTTTATCGGGAGCTTTACTCGGTGAGAGTTTGAACCTTTCGCCATCACCACAGCTCGGGCAGTATTACTTAGTTCCTTATAACGCAAAAGGCTCGGTGGCTAAAAAAGCACAGTTTGAGCTTGGGTATAAAGGATACATACAGCTTGCATTGAGAAGCGGTCAGTATAGGAAGCTTGTAGTCAGCAATGTAAAAGACGGGGAGCTTGAGAGCTATGATCCGATACAGGAGGAAATCAAGATAAATCCTATACTTGACGATGCGGAGCGTGAAGCGGCTGAAACCATAGGCTATTATGCAATGTTTGAATACATCAACGGCTTCCGCAAGATAATGTATTGGTCAAAAGAGAAGATGGAACGTCACGCTATAACATATTCGCAAGGATATAAGGCGAAGAAAGGCTATACGTTTTGGGAAAAAGATTTTGATGCAATGGCATATAAGACGATGCTCCGTCAGCTTATAAGTAAGTGGGGAGTTATGTCGATCGATATGCAGAACGCTGTGGCCGGTGACGGTGAAGTAATAGGGGTCGGTCTTACTCCTGAATATGTTGAAGCTGATGAGGCTGACGTCCCCGATGTAGGAAGTGAACCGATAGATGAAGTTGAAGCGGTGAATATGGATGATTTATGATGTGCTGAAAACAGGTTCTAAGGGAAACGCCGTAGTGATAGAGAATAAAATACTGATAGACTGCGGCGTGCCCTTCCGGGCGTTGAGAAAAAAGGCGGATGCACTTCAATTAGTTATGCTCACGCATATTCACGGTGATCACTTTAAGTCCGGGACAATTCGGAAATTAGGTTCTGAACGGCCTACTCTGCGGTTCGCTTGCGGAGAATGGCTTGAAGAAAATCTGAAAGATTGCGGTATAAAATCACGGAACATTGATATTATGCAGATGGATAAATGGTATGACTACGGCAGGTTTCAGGTATCGCCGTTTCCGCTGAGTCACGATGTTTTGAACTGTGGTTGGCGAATAAAAATCGGTAACGAGAAGCTGTTCTATGCTACCGATACCGGTACTCTGTCGGGGATTTCTGCAAAAGATTATGACCTGTATATGATAGAGTGCAATTATGAGGACGAAGAGATCAGACAGCGGATTATGGACAAGCAAGTGGCCGGCGAATATGCGTATGAGCTTAGAGCAAGAGAGCAACACCTGAGCAAAGCACAATGTGACGAGTTTATATATAACAATATCGGCGGAAATGGTAAGTATATATATCTGCATCAGCACAAGGAGAGAGAGTAATGGTAACCACAGGCAAGGTGATAGGCTACGATGGCAAAAACCTAATTGTAATCCCCGATAAGTCAATAGATAAGGAAATGATATACAAGCACGTAAATTCCGTTGAAATCAGGCTAAATGACGGGCGGACGATAACGAATGACCAACGCCGTAAGGCTTATGCGACAATCAGAGATATAGCTGATTATTGCGGTCACTCACCGGAGTATCTGAAGGAGTGGTTTAAATACGATTACATTGTAAACACAGGCGGCAAATATTTTAGTCTGTCTGATTGCTCTGTAACCACTGCACGCGAGTATATCAACCATCTAATTGAATTCTGTCTCCGGTGGGGTGTTTCGATTAAAAACGAATCGTTGATAAACCGAACGGATGATATTGATACCTATCTGTATATGTGTCTGCTTTATCGGAAATGCGCTGTGTGCGGCAGGCCTGCGGATGTGCATCATGTTACAGGATCTAAGATAGGAATGGGCGGGAATCGTGAGACGGCTCATCATTTAGGAAGAAGCGCGATCGCGCTATGCCGGGAGCATCACAATGCCGCTCATGCAGGAGAGAAGAAATTCTTTGAGGATAATCACATTTATGGGATTAAACTGGACGAGAGATTGTGCAAGCAACTGAGGTTAAAAATCTAAAAGGAGACGGTAATATGGAACTACTTGAGCTTATCCCGTTTGGAAAAGAGAATGCCATCAGTCGGGCAGACTTGGCGGATCTTACCGGATTGTCCGACCGGATGTTGCGGAAGGAAATCAAACGGTTATTGGAATCGGGCGAGCCTATTTTATCGTCCAGCACTCATTCCGGCTACTGGCGCAGCGAGGATCCTTCGGAGTGGGGGCGCTTTATCCGTGAGTATGAGGGCCGGGCAAAAGCTGAGAGCAAGACTATACGCAAGCTAAAGGAAAAGTATTACGCCGAAATCGGCGTTAGAACAACAAAAGTCCGCGAGCATACACGGAGGCTGTCTAAGGCTTCTGTGCCGGAGGGACAGATCAAAATGGAGGCGAGAGTATGATTAACAAAGCAATTTTAATGGGTAGACTCACACGCGACCCGGAGCTGAGACACACGGGGACAGGAAAACCGGTATGCAGCTTCACTGTAGCGATTGACAACAGACACGGGGAGGATAAGACGGATTTTATCAACTGTGTTGCGTGGAACAAGACGGCTGAATTTGTCAGCAAGTATTTTTCAAAAGGCAAGATGATTATTGTTATAGGCCGTATTTCAACGAGAAGCTGGGAGGGTCAGGATGGCAAACGCTGTTATGCTACCGATGTTATAGCAAACGAGGTAAGCTTTGGGGAGAGCAAGCGTGCACAGGAAGGATCAGAACAGTCTAATTTAGAGAATTTTTCAGATGATTTTGAGCCGCTTGATATGGACGATGATGATTTGCCATTTAATAATTAATAAAAAGGGGGAATAAGTATGCCAAGACCGAGCAAGCCCGGACTTGACTACTTTCCTTTCGATACAGCACTTGACCGAAAATTTGAGATTCTGGAGGCCAAACACGGGCTTAACGGATTCGGGATCATAATCAAACTAATGCAGCGCGCCTATGGCGAAAACGGATATTTTTTAGAGTTTACAGACATAGACGCGCTACTGCTTGGCAGCAAGTACGGTCTTACAGATAAAGATGTGCTGGACTATGTGGATACCGCGGTCGAACAGGGTATTTTTGACCGTGGGGTATATGAGGAAAATAAAGTGCTGACATCTCACGGAATGCAGCTGCGTTTCGTGAAAAGCGTGAAAAGACGAGACGAAGTCAGTATGAAGCGTGAATACCTTTTGCTTAGTGTACGCGAAATTCCTGATAATGTATACATAAACGGAGTAAATGTATACAATAACTCCCAAAATGTAGACGATAATACACAAAGTAAAGTAAAGGAAAGTAAAGTAAAGAATAGTAAAGTAAAGGAAAGCAGTAAAGATGTCGGCGCACGCGAAGCGGCGGTGGCAAAAACAGCAGAATACTTTGAGAAAATTTTCGGAATAGTAACGCATAAGCATCTTGATACGATTGTCAGCTATATCGAGGATGGCGTTGAACCGGAGATGATAATAGCGGCAATAGACGAAGCTGTGGATCAGGGCAAGAGAACGTGGACATATGCTAAGGCTATCATTGACAACAAGATTAATGCCGGCATTAAAACATTGAGGGACTTTAGGCGGGCAGAAGCTGATTATAAGGCTGAGAAGGAAGCTAAGAGGTCAACTGCACGTCTCGGCCCGGACAAGCAAAGAAAGAGCAAGTTTAATAACTACGAAGACGATAACAAGACAGATTACGCAGAGCTCGAAAAACAGATTCTTGATATGATGCTTGATGAGGAGGGGGACAATAGTGCAAATTAAGTTTACCGTCTGGGGTGAACCGAAGGGCAAAGGACGACCGAGATTTACACGAAATGGACATACATACACGCCGGCAGATACGGCTTCTTATGAAAACCTGGTCAAATTAGAGTACAAGCAGCAGTGTGGCGATGATAGATTTGACGGTGATGCAATGCTTGATATGCATATTTACACGTATTTTACTATTCCCAAGAGTGTATCAAAGAAAAAGAGACAGCAGATGATTGACGGGAAAATAAGACCGACAAAAAAGCCTGATATGGACAACATAATCAAGATAATTGCAGACAGCCTTAATAAGATTGCTTATCATGATGACTCGCAGATCGTGGATTGCGATGTCCATAAATTCTACTCAGAGGAGCCTAAAGTAATTGTTGTCATACAGGACTATGCAGCAGGAGATATTGAGCGATGAATGTAGAAAAAGAAAAACGAGCCATAAACTACTTAAAAACATTTGAACCTGAGAGTGAGCCATATTATTTATGCTACAGCGGAGGAAAAGACAGCGATTGCATAAGAATACTTGCACAGCTTGCGGGAGTAAATCACGATATAGTACATAATCTTACGACGGTAGACGCTCCGGAAACGGTATACTATGTTCGTTCAATAGAAGGCGTGCAGATAAATTCTCCGGAATTAAGTATGTGGCAGCTTATTGTAAAAAAGAAATTTCCCCCGACACGGCTTGCGCGATATTGTTGCGAAGAATTGAAAGAACGAGGGGGAACGGGAAGAATAAAGGTAACAGGGGTTCGGTGGGCAGAAAGCAATATGCGAAAGCAAAACAATGACATAATAAAAATCATTGGGAAACCGGTAACCACAAAAAAAGAAGCGGAGAAACGAGAAATTTCGTACAGAGAAACCCCGAAAGGTGGAATCGTT
>CAJGCT010000065.1 GCA_904501985.1 uncultured Clostridia bacterium | reverse complement strand
TCGAATCCGCGCCTTTTAGTATCTCTTCCCATTTTTCGGCGCGGACAGCAGGCATTTGCGCCGCTGGCTCCCGGAGGGAGCCATTAGAATGATCCCGACATCACAAAAAAATTATAACGAAAAGGAATGTAGAAAAAATGAAAAAATTATTTTCCGCGATCCTCGCGCTCACCATGATTTTTATGCTCGCCGCCTGCGGTGTTACCGAAGAAGAGGTCATCACCGTATATAATTCTTCCGAGCTTTACATTGACCGCGTTGTTATAGCTCCCGAAGAAAATGTGCTCGAATCAACCAAAAAGATAGTTCTCTTCGATTCAAGAGAGAATCCCGAACTTCGCATGGGACCTGCCTCCGCCGAGGATTTCACCGTGGATGTTCCCCTGAGCCTTGAGGATTCGGGTTGGTACGTGTACGTTTCCGCCGCACCGGAGGCTTTTCTCGGTATGTACACAGAAACACAGAATTTCGGTGCTATGTTCGATAACGATATTTGGGGCATGAAGATATTCTTTGACAATGTTGAGGATGAGACGCTTATCGTTCTTCCCCTTGATAACAGCGATATTTAACTTCAAAAGTCCTCTCGGGAGCGAGAGGACTTTTTCTCATGAATGGAACATTTTTGCGTTTTCTGCGTCAAATATACAAAATAAATTTCAAGGAGGAATGCACTTATGAAGAAAATCACTCCCATCGCGGCAGCCGCACTCTCGGCGGCACTTCTTGCGTCCTGCGCACCTGTTGATATACACCTTGATACTTCCGACACCGCCGACACCTCGGTGAATACACTTTCGGCCGAGGAGATGCGCACTATTACACCGGAGCTCCCCTCTCCCGACAGCGATGCTGTCATATCCGAGGGTGTTTATACCGCTCTTGAAGATTTCTGCACCGATTTTCTGCTTGCCGCCGCAAAAAAGTCTGACGGCACTGTAAATACGCTCTCATCTCCCCTTTCCGCATATTTTGCTCTTGCTATGGCAAAGGAAGGTGCCTCCGGCAAAACACTCACCGAAATGTCCGAGGTCATGGGCGACACCAGCACAGATGATATCTTCTCGCTTATCTCTGCTCTGACTACCCTTGAGGGAACTGAGCTTAACATTTCAAATTCCATTTGGGTTGACAGTGAATTTCAGGTAAAAGCCTCCTTTAGTGAACGGCTTGCCACAGGCTATCTTGCCGAGGGCTTCGGGCTTCCCCTTAAAACCGCAGAAAAGCAAATAAACTCCTACATCGAGGAGCACACCAATGGTCTTATCAAGGATATGCTAAGTGACACCGCTCTTGACGATGCGGTTATGGCAATTGTAAACACGCTGTACATGAAAGCTACATGGCAAAATACCTTTAATAAGGAGGCGACTCATGAGCGTGAGTTTACGGATGCCGCGGGAAACAAAACACAGAGAGAGTTCATGTATAAAACTTCCACATACCGCGTAATTGAGGACGACAACTGCATCGGTGTTGTGCTTCCCTATTCCGACGGCTCCCTTGAATTTGTTGCCGTTATGCCGAAGGACGAGGGCGCACCTGCATCTGATGCGCTTGCCTCGGCGGCAAAGCTCGGCGGATGGGCAGAAGCCGCAAAGAACGGCACTTATGAGCGCATAAAGCTCTATATCCCAAAATTCGAGCAGGAATTTTCCGACTCGCTCGTAGATACACTTACAGAGATGGGCATTACGTCTGCGTTTGACAGATACAGTGCCGACTTCTCCGGCATCGCCGAGGACATCTTTTTGCAGGACGTGCTTCAGAATGCAGTGCTTAAGCTTAACGAGGACGGCACTGAAGCGGCGGCTGCAACCGTGGTCATAGCCGTGGCAACCTCCGCACGTCCGCCGGAAGAAGAGCCGCGCACCATCGAATTTAACCGTCCTTTCTCCTTTGCCGTTATCCACAGAGAAAGCGGCGCGGTGCTTTTCGCAGGCGAGCATAATATCCCTGTAGGCTCTTGACAAAATAAGCGTTGTATGCTATAATTATTTATTATTATGATTATTTTCCGAAAGGATGAGCTATCATGCTTTCAGCTCTCAGAAATTTTGCACTTACCTTTGCCGTTTCCGCGCTGATTTTCGGCGTGATCGCATATTTTATCGTCGGATTTGTTGTGGACACCATGACGGATGCTATACCAACAGGCGATGACACAGAGGATTTTTCGGATAACCTCTTTCCGGGCACTTCCTCAGACCCTGTTATACTGCCGCCTGCTGTATCCGGCACAGAAACCGATACCACCGAGCCGCCGGCAGATGAAACGCCTATTATGGGTGATACTTTCAACGTCCTGCTTATCGGCAGTGACTATCAGCCTGAGCTTTTTTCCGACTACGATTACGAGGAAAAATGGCGCGCAGACCCTAACAACACAGGGTTTCCGGATAAACGTAACCGTCCATGGGGTGCTGACACCCTGATTCTCCTGCGTGTTGATAAGGAAAACCGCAAGTTTGTTTTCTGCTCAATTCCGAGAAACACTCGCGTGTCAGTTGACGGCGAATATATTCAGCTTGGTGACGTTATCTCACAAAAAAGCACCGAATTCCTCTGCGGCAAGGTTGCCGGACTCACGGGACTTTCTATAGACTACTTTGCTCACATCACCGTCGGAAAGATCGCATCTATTGTTGACGCGGTTGACGGAATTACATACTATGTTCCCGAAGATATGAGCTACGAAGACCCAGAACAGAATCTTACCATAAGTCTGAAAAAAGGCACCAACAACTTAAACGGAGCAAAAGCTATGCAGCTGCTCCGCTATGTTGGCTATGAAAACGGCGCGGTCGGACGAATGAACACATCTGTGGAATTTCTTAAAGCGGTGCTTGCCAAATTCACCAATGTTACTTATCTTACAAAAGCCGGCTCTCTTTATGATTCCGTGAAATCGTCCGTTGAAACCAATTTCACCTCGGACGATCTCATGAACAATCTTGAGCTTATCTTCTCATATCCAAAATTTGAGGCTGTCACAGTTACCTACCCCGGTACAACAAAAACCTACAGCGGCGTGGCATATTTTGAACCTTCGATTTCCACTGCCATGAATATGTTTGACTCCTTCACTACCAAAAAAGCAGGTTAATAATTTTTATGCCCATCATCCAGGTGGGCAGAAAGGACATATAATGAAAAACACAGAAAAGACAATGGACAAAATTGTTGCGCTTTGCAAAACCCGCGGCTTCGTTTTCCCCGGAAGCGAGATCTACGGCGGTCTTGCAAATTCCTGGGACTACGGTCCTCTTGGCGTTGAGCTTAAGAACAACGTAAAGCGCGCATGGTGGAAAAAGTTCGTTCAGGAAAATCCCTACAACGTAGGTCTTGATGCGGCTATCCTCATGAACCGTGAGGTTTGGGTTGCTTCCGGACACGTTGCAACCTTCAACGATCCGCTGATCGACTGCAAGGCGTGCAAGATGCGCCACAGAGCCGACAAGCTTGTTGAAGAATACATCAAGGAAAACAACATCACCGATGTAAACGTTGAAGCAATGGACGGCGAGGCTCTGCTTGACTATATCCGTTCAAACAACGTTACCTGCCCCGGCTGCGGAAAGTCCGACTTCACCGATATCCGTAAGTTCAACCTTATGTTCAAGACTCATCAGGGCGTTACCGAGG
This sequence comes from uncultured Clostridia bacterium, assembly GCA_904501985.1. Lineage (GTDB taxonomy): Bacteria > Bacillota > Clostridia > Oscillospirales > CAG-272 > Flemingiibacterium. The sequence goes on along the minus strand of CAJGCT010000065.1, from coordinate 1,759 downwards.
ATTCCGGAAACGAAGTATATCTCCGTCCCGAAACCGCACAGGGTATCTTCGTAAACTTTGAGGCTATCCAGCGTACCACAAGAAGAAAGCTTCCCTTCGGCGTATGCCAGGTAGGTAAGTCCTTCAGAAACGAGATCACCCCCGGTAACTTCATCTTCCGTATCCGCGAATTTGAGCAGATGGAGCTTGAATTCTTCTGCAAGCCCGACACCGACCTTGAGTGGTTCGAGTATTGGAGAAGCTACTGCCACAATTGGCTCAAATCCCTTAACGTTTCAGACGAAAACCTCCGTCTTCGTGACCACGAGCCTGAGGAGCTTTCCTTCTACTCCAAGGCTACCACAGACTTTGAGTACCTGTTCCCGTTCGGTTGGGGCGAGCTTTGGGGCGTTGCCGACAGAACCAACTACGACCTTACTCAGCACATCGAACACTCCGGCAAGGATCTCACTTATTTCGATCCCGAAACCAACGAGCGCTATGTTCCCTATGTTGTTGAGCCTTCCCTCGGTGCTGACCGCATGACTCTCGCATTCCTCTGCGAGGCTTATGACGAGGAAGTTATCGACGCTGAAAAGAACGACACTCGCGTTGTTATGCGCTTCCATCCCGCTCTCGCGCCTTTCAAGGTTGCGGTACTCCCCCTCTCAAAGAAGCTGTCTGACAAGGCTATGGAGATATACACCGAACTTTCAAAGGACTTCATGACCGACTTTGACGAGACCGGCTCAATCGGTAAGCGTTATCGCCGTGAGGACGAGATCGGTACTCCTCTTTGCGTAACCTACGACTTTGAGTCCGAGACCGACGGCTGTGTTACCGTGCGTGACCGCGACACCATGGAGCAGGTGCGTATTCCCGTAACTGAGCTTAAGGCTTACATTGCGGAAAAGATCAGATTCTGATAATATTTCGGATAAACAAGATACAGACGTATACAGACAATAAGGGGCTGTTGCAAGTTGAAAACTTGCGGCAGCCCCGGGCGTGTATGCGCCCAAATACAGCGTTTTTTGTGTGCATAGCACACAAAAATGGAACCCTCAATGGGTGACAAGCTGTATTTTATTGGAGGTGTTGCGCTAAGTCGCAACACCTCCTTCTATTTTATTATGTAATACTCTCTTTGCTTACGGGATCCCACACAAAAAGTCCATTGCCGCGCCCGATCTTGTTGCCGGCACAAAGCCATTCTGCATATGAACGACGAAGTGATGTGTTGCGCGGAAGCTCCTCATAGGGCTTGTCACAGTCAGCACCGAAGATGCGCCACAGGTCATCACCTCTGTCCTCGAAATCCATTCTGCTGACAATACGGAAATCATCAAGGAAAGATGCGATATTGGAACCCTCAGGCAGTATCTTTTTGTTATCAGGGTAAAGAAGCCATGTATTTCTGCACATAAACGCGCACACATCCTCCGAAAGTACCTCGCGGAAGAAATGATATGCCCTGTCATATGAGTCAAAGCGTGTCGCACGGTCAAATTTTTCGCCCGACGACGGGATATGTATACTCACGACCTTATCCCCTTGCTTTATGGTAGTATCTCCGAAAACAAGGTCCGCACCGTTGTAGGTATCCACACAGAATTCAAGGCGTCCAAGCTTAAAAACACGAGGAACGAATATACCGTAAAACCATTCGGTAGAGAAAAATCCGGGGATTCCGTGCACCTCCATGCATTCAAGCACCTTATAGCGAAGATCGCAAAGTGTGTCACGCATTACGCTAAGATCAATGCCTTTTTTCTCATAT
>CAJGCT010000064.1 GCA_904501985.1 uncultured Clostridia bacterium | reverse complement strand
CATGCTTTGCAGTATCATCGCATCTCACAAGCTCGTGTCCGCCGATTTTTGGCGGAGATAGCTTCTGCGAGGTGAGAAAATCAAGGATCAGGCATTCTGCAAGATCAACGTCTTTACCCTCGGCAGAGTATTCGTAAAGCTTCTCATAAGCTCCAGACTGTGACAGCTCACCGATGCGAAGACCGTCAGCCGCAAAACGCAGCGAAAGTGAAAAAAACACCGAAAAGGGCGAATCAGTGCGTGACATAATAAGCTTCATTCCACGTAAAAAGCCACCGCCGCCGTATCTTTCCGAAAGCTCGTCGATATCGTGAAGCCGTGATATATCGGCAAACGAGAGTGTATCGGTAGAAAGCACCGCATAAGGCGGTGCATCAGAATAAACGCATCCGAAATCCTCCGCCTCACGCCGCAGTTTTGAGCCGTGCAGAAGCTTCAAAAACCCCAATTGAAGCATATGGCATTTATTATAAAGCGCATCGAAGGCATGGGAAAAGCTATCAAACGTTTCGCCGGGCAGACCTGCAATAAGGTCTGCGTGTATATGCATATTTCCCATTTTGTAAAGACGCTCGATGTTCCCGATAAGCCTGTCCGTATCAGATGGGCGGCACACTCGCCTTAATACATCGGGATTTATGGACTGCACGCCTATTTCAAGCTGTACCTTGCCTTTCGGGAAACGCGAAAGTATATCAAAACTTTCCTCGTCAAGCAGCTCGGCGCATATCTCGAAATGGTAGTTTTTCGTGTATTTTTCAAGAAGCAGGCCGCGCCATATCTCTTTAGCACGCTCGCGGTCAAAATTAAAGGTGCGGTCAACAAATTTTACCACCTTTATATTGCCTACATTTTCAAATTCAAGCAGCTCCGAAAGTACTGTGTCGGCGTCCTTGGTGCGGACGCTTCCCGAAAGTGCCGAAAGGCAGTAGGCGCACCTAAAAGGGCATCCGCGCGAGGATTCGTAGTATACAAGTCTGGAGCCGCTTTGAAGCTCACCTTGCTCGTATACGCTTCCCTGAGTGGAAAAATCCTCAAATATTCCGCCGTCTATCACAGGCGGAATGACAGACCCACCCTCCCACATCTTTGCAAGCTCACAAAACGCCCTCTCGCCCTCACCTTTTATGATGCAGCCGATATAGGGACGCGCCGCAAGTATCTCTTCGCTGTCAAATGACACCTCAGGGCCGCCGAACACGATAACCGACCTCGGGCGGAGCTTTTTAAGGTCCGATGCAAAGCCGTAAAGCTCGCTTATGTTCCATATGTACGCGGAAAAGCCGTAAATATCGGCATCTGCCGTGACAAGTGCTTCAAGCACACGGCGACGCTTGTCCTTCAGGCTGAACTCAATAATATCACAGTCAAATCCTGCCGCCATAAGGCTTTTTCTGATACAGCGCACCGCAAGATTAGTATGCGTATAGGAAGAATTGAGGGCAAAAAGCGTTATCTTCGGCATTTTTTCTCCTTTCGGGTAAATCCAAAGCCGCCGTAAGGCGCGGCGGCTCATTTCAAGGTTTATTCATTCTCCTGTGCTTCGTCCGTGACAAGACCCTTTACAAACTCGCATATATCCTTGGTAGAGCTTGGCTTTGCAAGCAGTGCGATAGCTTGCCGCATAACCTCCACACGTTTGGGGTTTGCAAGCATCTGATATACCACATCATCAAGTGGACTTGTGCTTGTCACAGCCATTGCCACGCCGTTGTTTGTAAGAAATTCCGTGTTGCGGTCCTCCTGTCCTGGGACGGGGTCTACGATTATCATGGGAAGTCCCTTTACAAGAGCCTCCGAGGTTGTAAGTCCGCCCGGCTTTGAGATTATGCAGTCCGATGCATCCATCAGCTTCTCCACATAGTCTACATATCCGAGGTTAAGTATGCGCTTGCTTGTTTTCATCTCATCAATACGAGCCTTAGCCTCGGTGTTGTAGCCGCACACGGTTATAAGCTGGAAATCAAAGGGGACACTGTCAAGTGCGTTTACGGTTTCCTCTATATTTCCGTAACCCATGCTTCCGCTCATCAGAAGAACGGTAGGCTTGTTTATGTCAAGTCCAAGCTCCGCACGTGCCTGCTCCTTTGATATACGCTGACCGAATTTCGGGTGGATCGGTATACCAAACGGAAGCACCTGGGAGTCGGCAAATCCTTTTTTTCTCGCCTGAACAAGCATCTGCTCATTGGGCGTTACCACATAGTCAAGATTAACGCCCTCCTCCCAATATGGGTGGAACATAAAGTCCGTAACTATTCCCACCGTCTTGGCACGGAGCTGATCTTTTTCCTTAAGAACATCAAGTATTATGCCTGCAAAAACGTGTGTGCATATAATTACGTCGGGATCATAGGAGTTTATGTATTTTATGAGTTTTTTGCTCATGAGATTTCCCGTAGCACGGGTTGGAGATATTTCGCTTTTGGATTTCTTCCTCTTTTCAGCCAAACGGTATGCGCCCTTATACGCAAGCTTTGCATTGGTAGCGACAAGCAGATATCCTCGTGATACAGTCTCTCCCAAAGCACCGTTGACATATTCAAGTGTATCAAGCATTTCGGCTTGACATCCGATGGATTCAAGATATGCGCAGAGCGCTCTGGCAGTAGAATTATGTCCCTGCCCTGCTGTAACAGATAAAACAAGCACCTTCATTGGGTTTCTCCTTGATTTTTATGTATGCCGCATTTTAATATAGCTTCAAAATCGGTGGTTTCGCATATGGTATAACGTCCCATAAGATAGAGGCATTCCCGGTCTCCACGGCGAAGTATATTTGTATGCGCTGATGTTGTAAGAGTAACACGAACCCCACTGTTTTTCAGTATCTCCTCAGCGATAGGGTCCCATAATCCGTGGGGATACGCAAAAACCTCGGGTGTATATCCGAGGTGTGTGCGCATAAGAGCACACATTGCCTCATGGTCGGCAGAAAGCGCCGCAAAAAATTCCGCTTCGGATTCGTTCTGGAGCCTCACGGCAGATGGGCGGCAGATTCCGCTCTCATAGGGGGCGTACATATGCATATCGTAGCTGTGACTTCCAAAGCTTAAAAGTCCGCACGCGGACGCACGCCCAGCCTCTTCAAAAGAAAAGTGGGGTATCATTGGTCTGCCCGTATTTTTGTAGCTGTCCGAGCCTGCAAATGCGCCGATAATGCACACCGTTGCCGGGACGTTGTATTTTTTCATAACAGGCAGTGCAAGCGTAAGATTTGACTCGTAACCGTCATCAAAAGTAATTAAGAAGCACTTTGGGGGCAGTGTTTTTTGCCCATATACGAAATCTATCATATCAGAAACAGATATGGCTTCATATCCATGCGATAATAAGAGCGAAAGCTGCAAGTCAAAGGTTTCCTGCGTCACGGCGGTGCTGTCATTGCCCGTATCATCAATATGATGGTAGCATAGAATTAGCACCTCGCACTCACGCCCGCAAAACTGCGGATACAACCAAAGTAGCGTGCACGCAGTCACTGCCAAGCTTAAAACAAGTAATATAAAAATACGTTTCACCATATATTTTACAACTTTTCAAGACAAAAATCAAGACCTTGACAAAATCTTTTAAATGTGATATACTATTTCTATACTTATTCTATGTAAAATATGCGCCTGTGGCGGAATTGGCAGACGCGCCAGACTTAGGATCTGGTGTCCCCGACGTGAAGGTTCAAGTCCTTTCAGGCGCACCATGGCGAGTGTTCTTACAGCATTTGAAATGCCCGAGAACACTCGCTTTCTTTATATAGCGATCTGGCAAGGTGCGTAGTTCAGGACTACGCCCTTTTTTGTATTTACGGATAATGCAGTATGCGAGTCATTTTTCATACACCGAAGAAAGAAGCGGTATATCACTATCTATACAAAGTACCACAAGAATTAGATACGGTGATGGGAAAGTACATGCAATTCTTCGACGAAGATCAACCACATAGGAAACTAAATATGAAAACTCCGCTTCAATTTGAAACAGATTTCTTTACGCTTGTTTAGAATAAAAGAAGATTCCCACTTTCGACTCCGGATTAAACGGGGTTCTAAAGTGGGAATCTATTCATAATTTCAAATTCTACCATACAGCTCGTTGAAGAATCGGAATTTTTCCGTGTCCACGGCGGCGAGCTGCTCCCGTGTGATGCGGTACGCCCAGTTGTTGGTGGCGGTGCCGGGGGTGTTCATTCGGGTATCGGCACCGTAGGCGAAAATATCCTGAATGGGAAAGATCACCGTGTCCGCGTGACTTGCCATCAGCGTCTTTATGATCTGCTCGCAAGCCTCTCGCCATTCTGTCGATTGGCAGTTGCAGTAGGACATAAGACGCGCTCGGCTTTCGGTGGGCATTTCCCAAACGTAGCCCAAAAGGGTGTTGTTGTCGTGGGTTCCGCTATACGCTACGCAATTTTTAGGATAATTGTGTGGTAGGTGAGGGGATTTGAGATCTCCCATAAAGGCAAACTGTAAAACGCGCATGCCGGGGAATTTACTATACTGAAGAAGGTCGTGCACCTGAGGGGTAATGTCTCCCAAGTCCTCGGCGATAATGAGGCGATCGCCGGCGATATTTCGCAGAGCGTCAATCAAGGCGCGACCGGGTCCCTTTTCCCATTTACCTTCCTTGGCGGTCTTTGCCGTAGCGGGAACGCTCCAATAGGACTCTAGTCCTCGAAAATGGTCAATGCGGACGCCATCAAAGAGGGTCAGCATGTAGCGGATGCGTCCCGACCACCATGCATAGCCATCTTCCTTCATTTGCTTCCAGTTGTAAAGGGGATTGCCCCAAAGCTGACCGTCCTCGCAGAAGTAATCCGGAGGTACGCCCGCTACTTTGGTGGGGCGTAGATTTTCATCAAGCTGAAACTGCTCTGAATTCGCCCAAACGTCACAGCTGTCCAGTGCCACATAAATGGGCACGTCACCAATCACCTTTATCCCTTTTTCATTGGCATAATTTTTAATTGCCATCCATTGGCAAAAAAACTCATACTGAATCCATTGCCAGAAGGAAAGCTCCTTTTCATCGGGGCTGTGCTCAGTCCACTCATACCAAGGAAGATCACGGTTTTTCTGCTTTAAGGCAAGAAATTCCGCCGCACGGCAAAGGTCCGGATAGTCCCCAAGCCAAGCGCGGATTTCTTCTCTTTGTTTGTCCGTAGTTCTCTCGTGAGCCAGTCGCAGCAGGGGCAAACGCTCCTGCTCCAAGCGGGAATATTCGCAAAGATAGGGGCCGTTTTGCCTTGCTTCATTCAGTTCCTTGGAGGTCAGCAAGCCCTGCTCGGCAAGAGTAGGAAGATCAATAAATAGGGGATTTCCCGCAAATGCAGAATATGATTTGTAGGGCGAGTGGCAGTCGTCCGTCATACAGAATGGAAGTACCTGCCAATAGGTAAAGCCACCCTTGGAAAGGAAGTCTGCAAACTCCCGCGCTTCCTTGCCAAAGGAACCGATGGAATAGTCGCCGTATAGGGAAGAAAGGTGCGCGAGAACACCGCTTGCTCGTTTCATAATAACCTCCGAGAACCGTCTAGTATAGATAAGAGTATTATAGCAGAAAAAATAGAAAAAATCAATATGCCCCAATAAAAAGTGAAGTGAAAAAATAAAGAAGATTCCCACTTTTGACTCCGATTAAACCGGTGTTCTAAAGTGGGAACCTATTCAAAAAAATTATATCTCGTTCTTGTAGATTTCCTTGAAGTACTTGTATGTATCCACCTTCAGTTCGCCACAAGCAGCCTCATCGCAGGCAATGATTCCGTCCTTGTGCATCTGCAGTG
>CAJGCT010000063.1 GCA_904501985.1 uncultured Clostridia bacterium | reverse complement strand
TGTCCCTTTCAAATTCCATTGGTGGTGAGGATGTTCCCGAAGCACCGCCGCCGGATGCCGCGGAGCTTATTGACAGGGTGAGAATAATACGTGAGCAGAACGCCCATGCTATTCCGCCAAGCGGCGCGGAGGAAGCGGCGTTTACCGAAGCCGCAGAGGAGCAAATAGAGGCTATGGCACGTCCCGGACTGTACAGGGACAAATTCAGACGTTAGATTATAATATGTGAGTTTTCGGAGGAGAATATGTTTTTTTTAGATTTTGGAGATCCTATTGTTAAATTGCTGGGAGAGTGGTCAGGCGAGCTGACTCTCGCTTCAATGCTTCTTCGCATCGCAGCGTCGGTGATGCTCGGTGTGCTTCTCGGATGTGAGCGCGCCACAAAGCGTCATGCGGCAGGACTCCGCACATTTATGCTGGTGTCCCTTGCGGCGTGCTGTGCTATGATGATAGATATTTATCTTATTTCATCGCTTGGCGTTATGTTTCCGATTGTATCTGCGGCGGCACTTGTTGGAGCGGCTACCATCAGTTCAAGCTCCATACTTTACAGCTCCAAGAATCAGATAAAGGGTCTTACCACCTCGGCAGGGCTGTGGGCGTGTGCTCTTATCGGACTTGCGGCAGGAGCGGGACTTTACAGCGTTACTCTTATCGGATTTCTTGCACTTATAATCTCTCTTTCACTCTTTCCGTCCTTTGAGCGATTCTTAAAGAACCGTTCCGACCATTTTGAGATACATTTAGAGCTTGCAAGCCGTCAGGTATTACCGGACTTCACCGCAACGGTACGCGCTCTCGGACTTCGGATTGACGACATCGAATCAAATCCGGCGTATCATAATTCGGGACTGTCGGTGTACACGGTTTCTCTAACGGTGGTAGGCGGTGAGCTTAAGAAATATAAGACCCATCGCGAGATAATCACGGCTCTCGGCTCGCCCGATTATGTGCGGTATATTGAGGAAATAAGTTAAGGAAAAACGGCTGCCTGCTGGCAGCCGTTTTTATCTTCGCTATTTATTTACCCTATATCCATGACGCTGCCGATGAAAATCGGCAATCCTGCCTCGCAGTCGATGATGGCATAGATAAACGGACGGTCAAGGATAACCTCTTTCGGCTTTTCTATAAATTCCGCTGCGCCGTCTTCCATTGCAACAACCGTAACTGCGCCTGCCCGTGTGCCGCGCTCGCCTACCTCAATGTGGGTCTTGTGTATAACGCGGCTTATAAATATGTTGCCTGCCGACGATGTGCCAAGTGACGAGAAATCAGCACTGTCCGCGTCAAACGCAGTGGGCATTCCCATTTCCGAAAGGATATCGGAAAGCTCGGTATCATAATCATAGCTGAATTTCGGAATGGCGGCATTAACGGAAGTTTGCTTAGCTCCGTCAATAAGGGACAGCAGCTTCTCACCGCTAAGCGCGTCAATGTAATCGGAAACACTTACGCCTTTATTCGGAAGTATGGCGACAAAGGCGTATTTGCTCTTATTATAATACTTTATGAATCCCACGGCATTTTCATCCTCAATATACTGCCCCTCGGATGAATACATGAGTTTGACACTCTCACAGCTTCCGTCATCATTGGTGAATTTGCCGTTTCGCACCTGATGATCCTTGTATATACTCTGCCACTCCGCATCAAACGCCAACGCGTTTACAAGGTACATCACAGCGGCATCCGGAATTTTGTCAATGACTTTTGGAATCATTCCGTCGGTTTTATCCTTTACCCATGTGTTTATATCCCGCACAGTTGAAGAATCAAAGGGGGATTTAAAAATATCGGCACCGTAGTAATTGGCATTTGTCTCCAAAAAGTTTTGATTTACCGAAAATCGGGGATCATCTGTAAACCATATTGAATTTGCAAGACTGAGTCTGCATTTGTCGGTATCAGGCAGAGCACTTAAGTATGCCGCCATATATTCGTTCAGCGAATCCGTGTCAAGTCCAAGCACCGCTTCCATTTCACGAAGCGTGTCACCGTCAGCTCCGTTTGCGGTCATTGAAAGGGCGGATATAACGGACAGAGGTGAAACGAGCGTGTTTTCGCTGTCATTTGCAGTATTTTGAAAGAGTTTTACCCCAAAATCGGCAACAGCAAGGCGTGATGAATCCGCCTGCTCTTCAAGTGCAGGCGTTTTCACTGTTTTTTCGATGCCGTCCATAAGATTAGCGGAATTTACTGCACCGCAGGCAGTAAGCGAAAGAACCAGAGTGCCAAGGAGCACCGCAGATACGATCTTTTTCATAACAACCTCCATATTACGGTTTATTACATATTATGAGACGCAAAAAATCAGAAAAGGTTTCATGTATTTGGCAAAATTCGCAAAACGGAGAATGGTTTCGGCTTGACTTTCGCGCTGTCATGGGGTATAATTAAATAAAATGGTGTGAGTCATAGGAGGACTGCTCCATAAGTGATTCGGCGAGGGTGGTGAATTGGTATAAATACATCAAAAAAGAAATATTCGAGAGTCTACGTTGAGATAACAAACATCTGCAACCGAAGCTGCTCCTTTTGCCCCGGCACTAAGCGTGAACCTCGTCGAATGAGTTTTTCGGAATTTGATGTTATAACCGACAAGCTTATTGGCGTGACGGACTACATATATCTTCATGTAATGGGTGAGCCGCTTACACATCCGGATGTTCACGAAATGGTGAAGCTTGCCGGCGATAAAGGCTTCCGCGTGGCAGTTACCACCAACGGCACGCTTCTCGAAAAACGCGGCGAGGAGCTTATTGCGGCAGGAGTCTACAAGGTCAATATCTCTGTTCACAGCTTTGAGAACGGGCGGCTTGAAGATTACATCTCCTACCTTAACACCTGCTTTGATTTTGCAGATATCGCAAGCAATCGCGGCGTGCTCACGGTGCTCCGACTTTGGAACAAAGGATACGACGAGGGACGCAACATTGATACTGTTTCCATGATGCGTGAACGGCTTCCCGGTGAGTGGCATGAGGGAAGCAGAGGATTTCGTGTGCGTCACAAGCTTCATCTTGAATACGGTGATCGCTTTGAGTGGCCGGACATGGCGGCGGAGGATTATGGTAATGACGTATTCTGCTACGGGCTTTCCGACCATTTCGGGGTGCTCTGCGACGGGCGCGTGATCCCATGCTGTCTTGACAGAGAGGGTGAAATAACCCTCGGTAATCTTCTGTCACCGGATTCGAGCGTTGATGATATTTTATCCTGCCGGCGTGCGGTAGCTATGCGTGAGGGATTTTCCTGCCGCCGTGCCACGGAGGAGCTGTGCCGCAGGTGCGGTTACGCAAGGCGGTTTAAGTAAACAATCAAAAAACCGGATGCAAAAGCATCCGGTTTTTGCTTATTCAACTACAAATATAAATGGATATACGTCCTGACCGCCGTCAACGGTGTAGAATTCCACATCCGGATATGTCTCGGCGAGCCATTCGGTGAGTACATCCACATCCTCAGGCGAAGCATCCTTGCCCACAAATGCGGTGATGAGATACATCTCGTCGCCGCCCATTTTGGTGAGCAGATTCTTTGCCGCATCAAGCATATCCTTCTCGGAAACCATCATTTCCTTGCCCACAAATCCGATGTAGTCGCCACATTCGATAACGACACCATTAAGCTCCGCATCGCGTACCGCAGGGGAAATGTAGCCGGTGGAGACCATCGACATAGCCTCTGCAAGGGATTCCTCGATCTTTTCTGGATCTCCAGATTGGAAGTTGAGGGAGGATATAGCCGCATAGCCTTTACCAAGGTCTTTTGACTCTATCACGTGCACCGTTCCGTTATCGTAAAGCTGGGAAGCCTGCTTTGCCGCCATAACAATATTGCCGTTGTTTGGGAATACGAAAATGTGAGCCGCATTCACCTCTTCAAAGGCTTCAAGGAAGTCCTGTGCCGACGGATTCTGAGTCTGACCGCCGCGGACGATAGCATCAACACCAAGCTGACGGAACAGCTTTTCGATACCCTCGCCGGAGGCAACCGCCACAGTACCGAACTCTTTTGCCTTGGAGGGCTTTTTCTTCTGGGGAGCTTCTTCCGACAGATTACTGTGCTGAACGCTCATGTTTTCAATCTTTACGGTAAGAAATTCTCCGAAAGTCCGGCAGAAGCCAAGCACCTTTTCGGGAGTTTTTGTATGAACGTGGATCTTTACTATGCTGTCTGTCTTGAAAGCTACTATGGAATCACCGATATCCTGCAGGAAATCGGTTATTACCTTTGTATCAAAGGCTTCGATATCGCATTTTGCGTTCTGCAGGCGCAGAAGCAACTCTGTGCAGTATCCGAATGTCATTTCGCTGTCAGGCGTAAATGCGGAAAAGTCAATGGCAGGTGCAGGGGGCGCGGAAAATGCCGCAGTTTCGGTTATTTCCTCGCCAAGCAGTGTCTTGTATATACCCTGTATGATGTAGAAAAGTCCTGCGCCGCCGCTGTCAACAACTCCTGCTTCCTTAAGCTGAGGGAGCAGGTCCGGAGTGCGCTGAAGCGAGTCATACATCTCCTTTATAAGGTCGGAGAAGATATCAACTACCGTTGTTTCTTCGGTAAGTCGGGAAGTGGCATATTCAACAGCCTCGCGAGCTACGGTAAGGATCGTACCCTCGGTGGGGGTCATTACCGCCGCATAGGCTTGCTTTACGCCCATCTTTAATCCTACGGCAATATCAGTGCAGGTGGCACTTGAAAGTCCCTCAAAGGTCTTTCCGATACCGGAAAAGAACTGAGAGAGGATAACGCCGGAATTTCCTCGTGCGCCAAGGAGCATACCGTGGGAAAGCGTCTTTGCCACATCGGAAAGATTGTCTGTGTCAACTCCCGAAAGAGCGGATACACCGCCTTCAATGGTCATACACATATTATCTCCCGTGTCGCCGTCGGGAACGGGGAACACGTTGAGGTCGTTTACCTCTTTGGCGTTGGCACGAAGCTGAGCCGCGCCGCCGCGGAGCATAGCGGCATACATTTTTCCGTCAAGCAGTGTATCACAGCCGCCGGACGCTGTATTTCCGCCTTTTATTTCAAGGTTACTCATTATAGTACTCACCATTCTTGTATTATCAGTCTTTGCGCTCATCGCCCCAGAAGAAGATCGCAACTGTGCCGGGACCTGTATGACTTCCAATGGTTGTTCCAATGTCATTTATGAGCACTTTTCCATTAAGATTCGGGAAAGCTGCTTCGATAATATCTGCAACGGCTTTGGCATCCTCATAGCAGGCAGAATTGCACATATAGCACTTGCCGGAATATTCGAGTCTGTCGTCAGCATAAGTCTTCATCATTTCGGCAATGCGGTTAATAACACGCTTCTTCGGACGTATTTTTTCGCGTGGGATAAGCTTTCCGTTTACGTCCACATTGAGAAGCGGACATATACCGAGAATACCGCCGATAGCACCTGCGGTCTTTGAAACTCTGCCGCCCTTTACGTAGAAGGTAAGGTCGGATGAGAAGAACCAATGGTGCATACGACGCTTGTTGGCTTCAGCCCACTCTGCAACCTGGTCAATGTCCATACCCTCATCGCGAAGGTCAGCTAACTTATCCATAAGAAGACCGTAGCCGGAAGAAGCCGCAAGAGAGTCGATTATGATTATCCTACGCTCAGGGTACTTTTCAAGGCAAGCCTTTGCCGCGGTACGCGCGGACTGTACGGTGCCGGAAATACCCGAAGAAATGGAAACGTGGAGTACATCCTGTCCCTTAGCGAGGAATTTTTCAAAATAGGCGGAATACTCGCCGGTGCTTATCTGAGAGGTCTTTGTGTCAGCGCCGTTTACCATGGCGGCATAGAACTCATCAAAGGGCATAGATCTTCC
>CAJGCT010000062.1 GCA_904501985.1 uncultured Clostridia bacterium | reverse complement strand
TGGAAGCTGCAAAAACACCGCCATATATCATATTCAATACCCCCGACAACAGCACGGATAATATAAATACCGCAAGTGTAACGGGAACAAAATAATACACGCGGTCAAGCGCATCGGGCACTGCGGCATTTAATCTTGTGTATATCAGATTATCAAATATGTAAGATACAAGATACGCCCCAAGGCAGGTATCCGATACCCATGCAAGCAGCTTTTTTAACCATATCGGGAACTGTGAAGTATCCCTGTACACGAGAAAAACGAACACAAGCACAGTCATTATAACCGTGGGAAGTCCGAACCAATCCGCATACGGACCCCACGAAAAGAATCCGCCCCAGCTTCGGTAATAGCTGAAAATGCCGAACACCGCAAACGCCAGAGCTATAACCGGCAGATTATACCGTTTTTTAAGCCTAATAGGGTATTCCTTCAGGTATGCACCGAGAAAATAATATGTGAGAGGATATATCATCACCCACCATTCAGGCAGAAGCTTTGTATATTCGGTAGAGAGATACGGGGTCTTAAACCACCCCTCCACCTGAAAATTCCATATATTGAACACACTTGGAAGCGATGTAAGCAAGGTAAGAGTAATAACAAGCGCACAGCGTCCGTTTTTTGTCTCAAGACCGCGCCACATTGCATTGAGAAACGGTATAAGCAAAAACAGTCCGATGTACATTTCTATGTACCACGCATATGGAGCGGCAGAATAATTGAGTATGTTCTCTCCGGCACCGAGAAGTGTTATGCCCTCGCCTAACACCATATTTCTGTATATAAGACACGCCGCCGATGCCATAAGATACACAGCCAGCGTCTTTATGATTCCGCCGTAATATTTTACCGACCACTCCTTGCGGCTCATAAGATATCCGGTAAGCATTATAAAAAGCGGCACACAGACTATAAAGCAGGTGCGAAGCACCGTAATAAGAACCATTCTTCCGCCAAGCATAGGGGTGTTATAATATCCGCTGTTCAGAAAGAAATGCACACCTATAACCGAAAATGCGGCAACTATGCGTGTAATATCAAGAGCAGTATTTCTCTTTTGTATATTCATAAAGCTCCTTCGAAAATTGCAGGGATGCCTGCATTTAAGCATCCCTACATTTTTATTATTGGTCGGATTCTTCCTTTACAACCTCAATTGAAAGCTCGGAAAGAGCCTTCATATCGGGAAGTGCCGGAGCACCTGTCATAAGCTCGGAAGCATTCTGTACCTTCGGGAATGCGATGACATCACGGATATCATCAAGGCCGAGTATCAGCATTACAAGGCGGTCGAAACCAAATGCCATACCTGCATGAGGCGGCACGCCGTACTTGAATGCTTCAAGCAGGAATCCGAATTTCTCGTTTGCCTCCTCCTTGGTAAGACCGAGAAGATCAAACATTTTTGACTGAATCTCCGCGTCATGGATACGCACAGAGCCGCCGCCTATCTCATAGCCGTTAAGTACGATATCGTACGCCTTTGCACGGATCTTTGACGGGTCGGTGTCTGCGTATTTCGCAAGATCCTCTTCCATGGGCATGGTAAAGGGATGATGCTTCGCATAATATCTTCCGTCCTCTTCGTCGTATTCGAACTGAGGAAATTCTGTAACCCACAGGAACTTGTAGTCATCGGTGCGAAGAATACCAAGACGCTTTGCTATCTCACAGCGCAGAGCACCCAGAGAATCGTAAACAACACTGTTCTTGTCAGCAACGATAAATACGATATCGTTCTCGCCTGCGCCAAGCTTTTCAAGCACTGCCGCATTTTCTTCATCTGTAAGGAACTTAGCGTAGGATGAGGACACCTCACCGTTCACATTCTTATACCATGCAAGCCCCTTCGCCTTGTAAGACTTAACAAAGTTTGTAAGCGAGTCAATTTCCTTGCGAGAGAACTTAGCTGCCTCACCGTTTATCACAATAGCGCGTACAGAGCCGCCGTTTGCAATGGTATCGGAGAACACCTTGAATCCGCAGTTTTCAAGAACGTCGGAAATGTCGCAAAGCTCGTAGCCGAAACGCATATCCGGCTTATCCGAGCCAAAGCGCTCCATAGCCTCCGCATAAGTCATGCGCAGGAAGGGAGTGGGAAGATCAACACCGAGAAATTCCTTGAAAAGGCGTACAACGAATTTTTCGTTGATTTCCATTACGTCATCCTCGGTAACGTAGGACATTTCAAGGTCGATCTGTGTAAATTCAGGCTGACGGTCAGCGCGAAGGTCCTCGTCGCGGAAGCAGCGCGCAAGCTGCATATAGCGGTCAAAGCCGGACAGCATGAGGAGCTGCTTGTAAAGCTGAGGAGACTGCGGAAGCGCATAGAACTTGCCGGGATGTACACGGCTGGGAACAAGATAGTCACGTGCGCCCTCAGGTGTAGGCTTTATGAGACAGGGAGTCTCAATTTCAAGGAATCCGTTCTCAGCGTAGTAGTCGCGCATGATCTTCGCAATTTTCGAGCGTGCGATGATATTTCCTGCAAGATCGGGACGGCGCAGGTCAAGATAACGGTGCTTAAGACGAAGCTCCGGCTTAACATCGCTGTTCTCTACAATTTCAAAGGGGGGAGTCTGAGAAACAGAGAATACCTTAAGCTCGTCTACGGCAATCTCAATCTCGCCGGTGGGGATGTTCTTGTTTACAGCTCCCTCACCGCGTGCGCGTACAATACCCTTAGCGCAAACGGAAAACTCCGAGCGCAGGGTAAATGCGGTATCGAATATTGCCTTATCGGTGTTGTCGTCAAATGCAAGCTGAATAATACCGGAACGGTCACGAAGGTCAACGAAAATAAGACCGCCAAGATCACGCTGACGCTGTACCCAGCCCATAAGGCAGACACGCTCGCCGATATTCTTTGCGGAAAGCTCCGCAACATAGCAAGTACGCTTATCGTTTTTTGTAAGTTGTGCACCCATATTATTATCCTTCACTTTCGTATTTGAATGTTATTTTTATATATAAGAGCCTTTATATTACCCTCCGCCGACAAACGTCAAAGGACGCTTAGGCTCTGCAAAAATCGGTGAGGGAGACGTCTATATCAAGTATCACCGCAAGTAACATGGTTTTTTACCTCGAAATTCAAAATACACTGTATATTATATCAAATATATGATAAATTTGCAATACCACTGCGCACAATATCGTCACTTCGACGTATTATTTGTGATTTTTACACCGCAAGGTAGTGGTTTTGCATATATTCCAAATAAATTCGACATATTTTGGGAATGTTTCACACTTTATTGTCGAAATACGCCGCCGATTGTGCTTTACATTACTTAGAAAATATGATATTATATTGTTGTAATTACATACCGGTATGCAGATACGAATAACCGAAAGGTATCTGTGAATATGAACGAAAATACCCCCAATCCGTCTCCCACACCCGTTTTTTGCTGTTCTAAAGCTTTAAGCTGCAATACACGCCTTAGCTGTGAGGTGATACTGATGCCGCAAAAAGAATTTCACTGCACCTCGTACACCTTTTCTTTGAGTCTCTCCCGCGGCGCATCTGCGGAATCGGAAACTGTAGAGGATGTAACCGTAAATCGCGACGAGGCAGAGCACATCTTTAATCTCATTTGCACACACAATGTGTACCCCTGCCATCTTTACGATGTAATTTCCGACCTCATTGCGTAACTAACGTATGGTGCCGCCGCCGACGACCACATCGCCCGAATACAGCACAACAGCCTGACCGCGCGTAACGGCTCTCTGCGGCTCATCGAACTCTACCCTTATCTCATCATCGCCTGTCTGCCAAACAGTCGCCGCGGCTTCTTTATGGCTGTACCGCACCTTAGCTGTGACGCGAAGCGGCTGGTCTATTCTGTCAACTGCAATAAGGTTTATATCGCTTGCATGGAGAACTCGCGAAAACAGCGCTGACTCATCGGCAAGCGTAACCGTATTTGAAGCAGGGTTTATTTCGCTTACATACACGGGTTTGCCAAAGGAAATGCCAAGCCCCTTCCTCTGACCTACCGTATACCGAATTATTCCCTTATGCCGTCCAAGCGGATTGCCGCAGACATCCACGAAATTGCCGGGAGTCGATGTTCTTCCCGTATATTTTTCGATAAATCCGGCATAATCACCGTCGGGGACAAAGCATATATCCTGGCTGTCCGGCTTGTCCGCGTTAATGAATCCGAGGTCATCCGCTATCTCGCGCACTTCATTTTTAAGAAGTCCGCCAAGTGGAAGCATCGTTCTTGAAAGCTGCTCCTGCGTCAGTGCATACAGCACATATGTCTGATCCTTGCTCATGTCCGCCGCACGCTTCAGGAGCATTCTGCCACTGTCTGTGTCCCTCTCAATTCTTGCGTAATGACCTGTTGCGATCCTGCCACACTCCATAATATCAGCCCTTGTGAGAAGCTGACGCCATTTTATAAAGCGATTGCAGTCAATACATGGATTGGGAGTGCCGCCCGATTCATAGGCAGCCACAAATCTGTCAATAACCTTTTCTTTGAAATTATCTCTGAAATTGAACACATGGTGCTCCATGCCGAGCTTCAGCGCAACGCTTCTTGCGTCCTCCGCATCCGAAAGCGAACAGCAGGTCTTTTCTTCATCCGTATTTATATCATCATTTGAAAAAAGCTTCAAGGTGACTCCCACTGTTGGCAGTCCCTGTTTTTTTATGAGATAAGCCGCAACGGAGCTGTCCACTCCGCCGCTCATGGCTACAAGTACACGGTCATTCATTTTATCGTGTGCTCCTTTTTATAATCACATCATACACTACAGCTATTAGTATATCACAACTGAACATCTGTGTCAAGAAGTCAGGCACCATAGACCACTTATAAGTTAAATTTATCTTATGTTATTTCGGACTGCGTTCAAATAAAAAAGATGCCATAGGGCATCTTTTTTTATTTGGATAGTCTTATCTTACTGAGCCGCATCAACAATAGCGGTAAATTTGTCTGTCTTAAGGGACGCGCCGCCGATAAGACCGCCGTCAACATTCACCTTGGAAAGAAGCTCTGCCGCATTGGCATCGTTCATAGAGCCGCCGTACTGTACGGTAACAGTCTCTGCCACATCAGCACCGAACATCTCTGCGATTGCCGCACGAACATATCCGTTGCCCTCGTCAGCCTGATCTGCTGTTGCGGTAACGCCTGTGCCGATAGCCCATACAGGCTCATATGCAACGATGATATTCTTAAGCTGATCCTTTGTTACATTGGTAAGAGCCATCTTGGTCTGGAACTTGAGAAGTGTCTCGGTGTAGCCAAGCTCTCTCTGCTCAAGAGTTTCACCAACACAAACAATAGCGGTAAGACCTGCATTAACAG
This sequence comes from uncultured Clostridia bacterium, assembly GCA_904501985.1. Lineage (GTDB taxonomy): Bacteria > Bacillota > Clostridia > Oscillospirales > CAG-272 > Flemingiibacterium. The sequence goes on along the minus strand of CAJGCT010000062.1, from coordinate 670 downwards.
CCGCAAGAGTACGGAGATTAACGGTCTGATCTGTCTCGCCGAAATACTGACGGCGCTCGGAGTGACCGATAACAACGTACTTAACGCCTGCCGCAGTAAGCATTTCAGCGGAAAGCTCACCTGTGTATGCACCGGATGCCTTGAAATGTACATTCTGTGCACCGATCTTTATGTTTGTGCCCTTTGCAGCCTCAACAGCCGCGGCAATATCAACCGCAGGTACGCAGAGCACGATATCGCACTCGTCTTTGCCAGCCACCATAGGAGCAAGCTCCTTCATAAACGCAGATGCCGCATCGGGAGTCATATTCATCTTCCAGTTGCCTGCGATAACAGTTTTTCTTGTTGCCTTATTCATTCTTATATTCCTTTCGGTAGTTCAAAAACCGTGGGCGGATATGGAATCCGCCCCTACGGTTTTTATATATAATTATTATTTCTCGTTGAGGCACGCGATACCGGGAAGCTCAAGTCCCTCAAGGAATTCAAGGGAAGCGCCGCCGCCGGTGGAAACGTGAGTCATCTTGTCAGCGTAACCGAGAGTCTCAACAGCCGCCGCAGAGTCGCCGCCGCCGATGATGGAGATAGCACCGGACTCTGCAACTGCTTTAGCAACAGTTCTAGTACCGGAAGCGAATTTCTCCCACTCAGATACACCCATAGGACCATT
>CAJGCT010000061.1 GCA_904501985.1 uncultured Clostridia bacterium | reverse complement strand
TCCATACTATGCAGATTGCTATTGGTATTGTCTTAATAATCGCAGCTCTTTTCCTGATCGTTGCCGTTCTGATGCAGAGCAGCAAGAACCACAACCTGTCCGGTACCATTGCCGGCGGTGCTGAAACCTTCTTCGGCAAGACCAAGGGCGGCAAGATCGACCGTATGCTTGAGACCCTCACCACCATCGTGGCGATCGTTTTCTGCGTACTCGTTATTGCTCTTTTCGTTGGTCAGGAGACCACCGTTCTTGACGATTCTGCGCTTGTTCCGGGCGATTCTTCCGTTGAGACTCAGGACATCTCCGCGATGATCCCTTCCGACACTGCCGCTGATACTACTGCAGATACCGCGGCTGACACTGCTGAGGATACCGCTGCTGATACTACTGCTGACACTGCTGCAGATACCGCAGTTGACACCGATGCAGTTGATACTGCTGCTGAGGAGCCTGTAGCTGATACTGCTGCTGACACCGAAGCTGTTGTAGACGAAAAGTAATAACGTACATCAAACTGTTTTAATAACAGTGCAAGCCGCCTGCCGCTGGCGTTAGCTTCCCGGTGCATAACACGCACCTTGGGGGAAAAGCTAATAATGCCACGGCGTGCGGCTTTCTTCGTATCATGCCGGGTATACACAACATTTGAAGGACGGTGAAGACAAATGGCAATCGAAACTGTAGAATCAATGACGGAGCTTGTAAAGAGCACTGTAGAGGGCGAATTGTACATTCCCATGGACAGAAGGGAAATGACCGAGTTTCTGGGACTTTCAGGACGTGAGTACGGCGTTTTTGACAGTGCCGTGGAATATCTTATAAAAATCGGCGAGATTTGCGAAACCAAGCGCGGGAAGCTTATTTCTGCGGCGGACTCCGGATATATCTCCGGAATCTTTCGCTCAACCACGAGGGGATTCGGCTTTGTCCTGCAGGATAACGGCGATATTTTTATCTCGCATGAGAAGTCCGGCGGTGCCATGAACGGCGACAGGGTGCAGATAAGGCTTACCTCACCTGCCGGCGGCAAGGACAACCGCGAGGGCGAGGTGGTGCGCGTGCTTGAGCGCGCCGTTTCTGAAGTGGTTGGTACTGTGCGTATTGTGCGTGCATCAGTGCCAAAGGCAAAGATCGGCAAAAAGGGTAAGACAAAGAAGCTCCCGTCAAAACAGCTTCCCTCAAAGATAATAATAACCCCAGATGACCCGAAGCTTACCCTGCGGATAGATGTTCTCCCTGCACAGGCAAACGGCGCAAAGGACGGGGACAAGGTGCTTGTGCGCATAATAAAATATCCCGGTGGGGGCGACAGCCATGCTAAGGGAAAGGTGGTGCGCATTTTCGGTGCGTCCGATTCCAAGGATGCAAACTACCACGCGGTGCTGTACGCAAACGGCATAAAGACGAGATTCGACGAGGAGACCCTTGCCGAGGCGGAGGCTCTTGCGGTGGGATGCAATACCGAGGGCAGGCTTGATCTTCGCGATAAGATAATATTCACCATAGACGGAGCTGACGCCAAGGATTTTGACGACGCCATATCCGCAGAGCGTACAGAGGAGGGATATCTTCTCGGCGTTCACATAGCCGATGTTGCCGAATATGTAAAGCCCGGCACGGCACTTGATTCTGAGGCAATGACGAGGGGCACGTCTGTTTATTTTACGGATAAGGTTGTTCCAATGCTCCCTGAGAAGCTGTCAAACGGCGTTTGCTCCCTTAACCGTGACAGCGACAAATACGCACTCTCTGCGCTTATATCCCTTGATCATGAGGGAAATATACTGTCGGCTGAGTTTCGCGAGTCGGTAATATCAAGTAAGGTGCGCGGCGTTTATCATGAGGTGAACGATGTGCTATCTCAGGGCAAGGACTCCGAATACTTTGAAAAGTACGCCTTTTTATTAAAGGAAACCCTGCCTCTTATGACAGAGCTTTATGAGGTACTCCTTAACAAATCAAGAAAGCGCGGCTCTTTGGAGCTTGAAACCACGGAATCTGTCATACTTCTTAATGAGGACGGTCTGCCGGAGGATATAGTACCAAGGCAGCGCGGCGTGTCCGAGCGGATGATAGAGCAGTTCATGCTCGCCGCCAACGAAGCCGCCGCATCCTGGCTTAACAACATGGAGCTTCCATGCGTTTTTCGCGTCCACGAGGAGCCGTCGGCTGAAAAGGTGCAGGCGTTTGCGGAATTTATACACAATATAGGACTTGATGTGCGACCTCTTAACAGGCGGAAGATACTGCCGGCGTCTTACCGCGATGTGGCGGCGGAGGCGGCGGAGAAGGGGATGTCGGCGGTGGTGACGCCTATCATGCTCCGCTCGCTTATGAAGGCGAAATATTCCTCGGTGAGAGCGCCCCATTTCGGCCTCGGTAGTGAGCTTTACTGCCACTTCACCTCTCCCATACGCCGCTATCCCGATCTTGCGGTACACCGCATTATAAAGGCGGCGCTTCACGGTGAGATTGATGACACCAATCTCCACAAATATGAGTCATTTGCCGTGGAAGCGGCGGAAAGATCCACCGAAAATGAGCTTCGCGCCATGAATGCGGAGAGGGAGATCGACGATCTTTACAAGACCATATTCATGTCGGAAAAGGTGGGATGTGAGTTCGAGGGCGTTATCAGCTCGGTGACGGGCTTTGGAATGTTCGTGGAGCTTGAAAACACCTGCGAGGGACTTGTTCCCATAAATACGCTTCCCGGATGGTTTGACTTTGATGAAAAGCACAGGCGGCTTATAGGTGAACGTGGGGAAGTGTATTCTCTCGGAATGAGGGTGAGAATATCCGTCGTGTCCTGCGACGTTATTGCAAGACGGGTGGAATTTTCACTGACAGGCGAGCGCAAGAGCCGCCGCACGGACGGCGGTGCTTGACAGCTCCGTATATGCACCGGGCGTGCCGCGCCGAAGCACGGCTTCGGTGACGGTTATGCCAAGTCTGCGGCTTTCCGCCACTATCTCACAGCAGGCATCGTAGCATCCTATCTCGGTGTCTGTGACGGAATCGGCGTAGCCTGCAAGAGTCACAAGCTCGTCGCCTGCACAGTCGATCCCAAGTGTGCGAAGTACCACCGGGTCGCAGAAATCAAGCTCGATTAGGCGGTTGGCGGCGCGATAGGTGTTCAGTGCTTCAAGCATTTCAGGGGTGAATGTATCATCGGTTTTGCGGTACAGACCAAGCTCCGAGAGCCTTTCCGACAGCTCGGATACAAGAGGTGATGTGTCGCCTTCGAATATGATGCCGTATTCCATCAAAATTCTCCTTTACTTTAAATCTGATAATATTTTCTCGCCTGAGGGCATTATTATTTGATGAAATTTATGCCGCACGAGGCATGGATAAGGCGTTTTTCCACAGACGGCTGTGGAAAATGTGCCAACAGCCCACAAAACTGTTGAAAAGCCTGTTTATATCCCCATAGTTTTGCTGTTGATATCCTGTTGATGACTGTGGAAATGTTGAAAAGTCTGTTTGTAACCCTGTTTAAAGACAGATTTATATAAAATTCACGGTTGTGCGAATTTTGCCCTTTCCACGGACTTATTTTACCAAAAAAACTACGCCTTGCGTACCGAAAGCGTGCGCAAGGCGTTATTTGTGGAAACTGTGGAAAAGTGCGCCTGTTCTGTTGAAAACCAATGAAATCACTTTCTTGAAAAAACCTTGTTTATAATCAAATCAAGGTCACATCGGTGAACATAAAGGCGAACTATATATTAAACAAAAGTAAAATATAATTAAAGACATAAAGAGATAAAATTTGCTTCTTTATTTTTTATTTATAATATGTATAATAATCATAATAAAACGCGCGCGCGTGTGCACGCGCGCGCGAGGGTCATCAATAGTTGTTGGCTCTTATTTTGAAGTAGGCCTGGGGATGTGCGCATACGGGGCAGACGGTGGGAGCGTCCTTGCCGATATGGATGTGACCGCAGTTTCCGCACTCCCAGATCATGTCTCCGTCGCGGGAGAATACGAGACCGCCCTCAACATTTGCAAGCAGCTTGCGGTAACGCTCCTCGTGGGTCTTTTCGATAGCCGCAACTCCCTCGAACATCTTTGCGATCTGCTCAAAGCCTTCCTCACGTGCGTCTGCCGCCATCTGAGTGTACATATCGGTCCACTCGTAATTCTCGCCCTCTGCGGCGTCAAGAAGATTCTCGGCGGTAGTTCCGATTCCGCCTTTTAAAAGCTTGAACCAGAGCTTTGCGTGCTCTTTTTCATTTTCAGCGGTTTCAAGGAAAAGCTGAGCTATCTGCTCATAGCCGTCCTTCTTTGCCTTGGATGCGTAATATGTGTATTTGTTTCTTGCCTGTGATTCGCCTGCAAAAGCGGCGGCGAGATTGGCTTCGGTCTTTGTTCCCTTAAGGTCCATTTGAAAATCCTCCGTTAATTTTAATTGGGGGAAGAATCCCTTACATTCATTATATCCCATTTTGCGGAAAAATCTACATATAAATTGTGAACAGGTTAAATTTTTTTGCCTGTATGACGCTTTTTCTATGATACCGTGCGCTCAGCTTATAAGCAATTGTAAAATTTCTCGAAGCTATTGAAAAAAAGCGAAAAATGTGGTATAATCAGTTTTAGATTTTAATGCCGAAAAGGAGATTTTTTATGACTAAAACGAGAATCGCGTCGCTTCTTCTTGCGCTTGTCATGCTTGTATGCGTGTTTGCAGGATGCGGCAAGGAGACCGCGGCGGCTATCACATTCCGCGACACTGTTATCAGTGAAAACGAGTTTATCTATTGGATGAGCACATACAAGGGCGTATTTCTTCAGAGTATGGGCACTACTGTGGACAATGCCGCTTATTGGAGCGCAAAGCTTACCGAGGATATAACCTACGGCGACTATTTTAACGTAATGGCACTGTCCGGCATAATGTCAAATGCGGTATCACTCCAGCTCTTTAATGAGTACGGTCTTACGCTTACAAACGAGGAGATAAACGCGGTTGATTCTGCGATAAACGACCTTATCACCTCGGCTGGCGGCAGAAATATACTTAACTCTTATCTGACGGCTTACGGAATCAATCTTAATATGCTTCGCGACGTGAAGCTTGGTTCCCTTAAGGTCGCAAAGCTCCAGGAGTATCTTTACGGTGAGAACGGTATTGAATCCGCCACCGATGCGGAGCTTGCCAAGTATTATAACGACAACTACTACCGCATCAAGTTTATAGTGCTCAGAACCGACAAGGACTATGTTCTTGACGAAAACGGAGAGGCGATTCTTGATACTGAGAGTGGTTCATACCTCACTCGCGATCTCACTGATGCTGAGGCAGATGCTAAGAGGGCGCTTGCAAAGGATCTGGAGCTTCGCCTGACTTCCGGTGAGGATTTTGAGGAGCTTTTGGAAGAGTACACTATGGACATGGGTATGCTCCATTTTGAGGACGGCTATTATATAAACGCTTCCTCGCAGATAGTGGAAGATTCGGTCAAGACCGCGGCGGCTTCCATGGCGATAGGCGAGATAAAATCTGTTGAAACCGAGCTTGGATGCTATATTATTAAGCGTTACGAGCTTCGTGAGGATGCGTGGAAGGATGAGGCATACGCTCCGTATATGTTCGCAGACCTTAAGACCTCCGCAAACTCTGTGAAGATGCAGGAAACATTCGGCTCATTCTCCGATGAGATCATTTTAAACGATATGGTTGTGGGCAGTTATCCCCTTGCGAACTGCACGGCGAATTTCTATTATTGATTTTTAATATAAGAGATGGGAGCTTACCTCGGTAAGCTCCCGTTTTGTCTTTTTATCTCTCAATAACGAAGTGTCTCGGCAGACCGTTTTCAAAGAACTGCTCGGACTCACCCTGGATAAGGGGAAGAATGTAGTCAACGCAAGCCTCGGTGATGCCGTTGCCCTCGGCGTTTATATATTCGTCCGGAACGGTCTTTATCTTGTTTGCGATGCCTGCAATATCGCGGCTCTCATATGTGATGCGGTATTCGTCCTCTGCGCGCACGTAGCACATCATCTTGCCGGACTCACCGTTTGCCGCCGCCATTACTGCCG
>CAJGCT010000060.1 GCA_904501985.1 uncultured Clostridia bacterium | reverse complement strand
CTCACCACCAATGGAATTTGAAAGGGACAGTGACCACCTTGCAAGGGGCGGTCCGATGAATTCATAGAGTATGCAGGCAAACAGCACCACTGTTTCAAGGGCGTCACCTATCTCTCCGCCAAGCGCACGCGCACCGAGGGTGGAAAGACCGATTGCAACTCCAGCCTGTGGGATAAGTGCCATGCCGAGATATCGACGTATCTCGGCAGACTGTCTGGTGACAGATGCCCCCACAAACGCTCCAACATACTTTGTAATAAGACGCACCGCAAAATATACGATTCCGATGCACCACAGTGGCACACCGCCGAAAGAGCCGCCATGCGTGAGTGCCGAAAAATTGAAATTAAGTCCGGAGCGCACGAAGAATATAAGAAGCAGCGGCGGCGTGAAATATGCCACCTGCAAAAACAGCTTGCTATCCCCTGTGAGATTTATGTAGACTGTACCGATCATCATGCATCCGAGAAGCGGTGACACGTCAAGAAGCGTGCACACGCCGCAAAAAGCAAACAAAAGTCCCACCACTATTATAAGCCGATTGTCCTCGGATCGTCCTCCAAGGAAAAGCCTCATTATCACCCCAAACACCGCTCCAAGGAGCGCGGCGGCAATATTCTTTAGAATGGGGAGTGCAACAGCGGTTAATTCAAATCCGCCGTGGATAAGCGAAAGAGCCACGGATATCGCCACGCTGTAAGCCACAAGACTTACAAGATTGTCAAACGCCATGACCTGCAGAAGCGTGTCAACAAAGGAGCCGCGAGCCTTGGTCTGACGTATTGTCATCATGGTAGACGTGGGTGCAGTTGCCGCCGCAAGTGCCGACAGCACCACAGAAAGAGATACATCAAGCCGCAGGAGAAAATGAAGCACACCAAACATTGCCGAGAACACGATGAGTGCCTCCGCAAGGGTTATAAGCATCGCTGACAGACCGCACCGTTTAAGCGCAGAAAGCTTGAAAAATTCTCCTACCCCAAACGCAATAAAAGCAAGGGATATATCGGACAAAAATTCAGTGCCGTCGATAACACTCTGCGGCACGGCATCAAGGCACACGGGACCAAGCAGTATGCCTGCAATTATGTATGCTGTCACATTGGGCAGCCGCAGTCGTTTGGTTATCCGCGTCATTGCAAATCCGCCCATCAGTATGAGAGATACAGACAGAATTATCTGTGCGGTAAGATTATCAGAAAAGGGCATTCTATCCTCCGGGTATAATTTTATGTAAAGAGCGTGTAAAGTAAGCGTAAATTATATATATTGATATTATATACTATACCGCTCATTTTGTCAACCGTTTTCGGCAATTTATATGTGCCGCAAACGCCATTCGATATTAAAAAAAGCGCACACCGTAAGACTTATCGCAGTGTGCGCACTTTTTATGTTTCTTCCACCGATACTACCGTCGCCACAGATTCTTTTACGGTGAATTTTATCTCATATCCCGCAAATCCGAATCCGAACACTCTGTCAGAATCGTTTTGTCGTACCGCAGGACGTGGGTCTTCCGCAAGGATCGCAACCGCGGCATCACGCTTGTTTTCGGGAAGCTTACTTAGCAGTTCTTCCGGAAAATCCACCGAAAGCTTCGCACCGAATACCTCCTCTGCAAAGCCACCCGAAGCCTCCGGGTGGGAATCCGCATAGGGTAAATACGGCTTGATATCGTAAATCGGCGTGCCGTCAAGCATATCAGCACCGCTGACGATGAGCACAGTTCCCTCGGATGCAGTATGCTCCACCCGAAGAAGCTTTACGCAGGAGAGTCCGATGGGATTCGGTCTGAAAGGTGAGCGTGTGGCAAACACGCCAACGCGTGTGTTCCCCCCAAGCCTCGGCGGACGTACCGTGGGCGACCAATCATCACGCACCGACTTTGAAAACTCCCATATAACCCAAAGATGCGACCACTGTTCTATTCCCCGAAGTGCTTCTGCGACCCTGTATTCAGGCTCAAAGACGATTTTAGACTCAAGGGTGTCAAGTAATCCGCTCTGGCGCGGAATACCGAATTTATCGGGAAAATTCGTATGAATATGAGCGATTGTCTTCATCATATCAGTCCCAAACGGACAAAGGCGTTATACAGCCCGTCCTGCCTTATGTGATCCGTTACCATGTCGGCTTCGGCTTTCAATTCTTCGGGAGCATTTCCCATAACAACGCCTATCTTCGCCGCGCGAATCATGGAAATATCGTTCCAATTATCGCCAAAAGCTATAGTATCGTCCATGCTTGCACCAAGGTGTGAAACAAGAGCATGAATTCCGCTTGCCTTTGTAACTCCTGCAAGATTTACCTCGCCGCTTGTATTTGGCATATTCTGAAAGCTGTACGGGTCTACCATAAATTCGCCGCCAAGCACCGCCCGCATTTCTTCATGCTCATACGCCGACCCACAGTATATCAGCCGTTCAATTCCATCCATTTCAAGTGAATCTACCGGTGCGATTTTCCCGAGAAGCGAGTTTGTTGCCTCAGAGTCAATGCCAATCTCCTTGAATACCCCGTAAATTCCTCTGATATCCTTTTCTGTTGCCGCAAGTCCCTCGTCAATATGAGCATACAGAAATGTACCGGATTCATCGCAAACTCTTATGAACCGTCTTAACTGCTGGCGGCTGAATATTTTTTCCGAAATCACTTTTCCGCCGTAACGCACTCTTGCACCGGCAGAGGTGATAAATCCGTCAAAATTTATCCTTTCGGTTAGCATAGGATATAGCTGTCCTGTGCATCTGCCCGTGCAAAGTATCAGCTTATGACCGTTTTTCTGTGCCGTCTTAAGTGCCGTCTCGGCTGACTCCGCCATAGTGCCGTCAAAGTCAACAATCGTCCCGTCCACATCAAGAAACAGGTATTTTGTGCTCATTTTTTCTTGTTTACCTCATCTATCGCCGCATGGAGTCCGAGAATGTAGCTGTACCACCCGAATCCGCAAATCTGCCCCACGCAAACAGGGGTTATCACCGACTCATGGCGAAAAGCCTCGCGTGCGTGGATGTTTGACATATGTATCTCCACAGTGGGCAGCTTTATTGCCGAAATTGCATCGCGGATAGCATATGAATAGTGAGTGTACGCGCCGGCATTGATGAGCACACCGTCAATTCCGCCATTTGCCGCCGGACGCGCCGCGTGGAGGCGGTCAATTATACCACCCTCGTGATTTGACTGATAAAACTCAACCTGAACGCCTATTTTTTCCGCCTCTGCCGTGATGCGCGCGTTTATGGTGTCAAGGCTGTCCGTGCCGTAGTGACCGGTCTCCCTCTCGCCTGTAAGATTAAGATTCGGACCGTTTATTACAAGAATCTTCATCATATTTATGACCATTCCTTTCTTAGAACTTCGAAGTTTTGTCTGAAAAACGACCCGTTTTTCAGACTTCTCCCTTTAATTTAAGATAATACGCCTTCATCGCCGCCGCATCCTCGCTCTGCATTCCGGCAGACTCGCTGATAATGCGCGGTGACACGTTTTCCTTTATAATCGCTTCCATAAGCGGCTCAAAGGGCGGCTCAAAGCCGTCGTCCGCAAAGTTCACATGGCGTTTCTCGCCCTGCTTTGTGTATTCTATCTTTGAAAAATGGCAGTGAAGCGTGTCGGCGTAGCTGTCACCGAGGGTGTTTGCTATTTTATCGAACACCGCGCGGTAGTCGTCAACCGAAGCAAACACTCCGCCTGTGGGTGTATCGGAAATTCCGTCGAAAACGCCGCTCTCAGACCGACCGCGGCAGTTAAGATGTCCGAAGTCCACTACGGGATAAAGCCGCTTGTCTAATTTACAGAGGGTCAAAACCTCAGAAAGCGTTCCAAGCTGATTTAACTTGCCCATGGTCTCAAGACCGATTCGTATATTGGTGTCACCGATGTCCTCGAACAGCTTGTAAAGCGTGTCCGCGGCGTATTCCATCGCCTGCTCACGGGAGATTTTCGCCGCACTGCCCGTGTGAACAACAATGGTGTCCGCAGAAAGGCACTCCGCCGCCCACAGGCTCTTTTTAATATATTCGATGGAGTTAAGGCGTTTTTCAAGCTCCACGCTTGAAAGAGAGATGAAATAGGGCGCATGGAGCGACATCAAAATTCCGTTTGCCCTCGCCTCGTCGCCAACACGTCTCATGGAAGCTTCGCCTGCCATGAATCCGCGTCCTGCCTGATATTCGTAGGCATCTATTCCCTGCTCCGCAAGCCATGCGGGAGCTTCGTGTGTATGCTTTTTGCCGCTTGCAAAGAAGCTGTCCGAGCTTCCCGCAACTCCGAATTTTGCGTTTGACATTACTGTACCTCTTATTTTATAATTTCAAAGGCTCTCTCGCAGGCGTCCTCCCCGGGTAGCACACCCGACCACTTTTCAAAGGAAACCGCACCCTGATATACAAGCATCCAAAGTCCGCTGAGCGCACCAAGTCCGCGTTCTTTTGCTCTTTTAAGAAGTGCGGTTTCAAGGGGATTGTATACCGCATCAACCACAAGCGCATCTTCGCGAAGCGCATCAACAAACGAAAGAGACGAAAACTCCGGCTTACCCGACATTCCGAGAGCAGTGCAGTTTATAAGAACGTCGCACTCCACAGCCGCACCGCAGAGCACTTCATCGGTGAGCGGCAGACAGGGACAGTCGATACCAAGCATTTCGCGAAGCTCTTTGGCACCGGAAACGGTACGGTTAAGAATAATCAGCTCCGCACCGGCATTTTTAAGTGACAGTGCCACCGACCTTGCCGCGCCTCCTGCCCCAAGCAGTACCACGCGCTTGCCCCTCACCGCCGCCTCAGGTGAAAGGGTCATATCACCGAAACCGCGGCGCACAGTGAGAAGAATGCCAATACCGTCGGTGGTGTCGGCATAAAACTTTCCGTCGCGGACAGCTACGGTGTTAGCCGAGCACAAAATCCGTGCTTCTTCGCTGAGGCTGTCAGCAAGCCGCGCCATATCGGTTTTAAGTGGCATCGTACAGTTAAAGCCGTCGTATCCCTCGTCACGCAGTCGGTTTATCGTACCACGCAGTGTGTCGCAGGTGGTTTCGATTCGCTCGTAGGTGAAATCGGCAATGCCGCAGTCTTTTGCAAATGACGTCTGAAGCTGCGGTGAGCGGCTGTGTGCTATTGGCGAGCCGAGAACAGCAAGCTTTAATCTTTCTATCATACTATTTTTTCTCCGCCGCATCCTTATCGGCAAGGACATTCAGTGGGATCTTTCCCGACGCATCCACGGGTATCTTTTTCACATTTGCGCCCTGTATTCTTGGGTCGTTTTTCTGAACTATTCTGATTCTGTAAATCTTCATCATATCGGCAATTCCCTGTCCGATCTCCTCCACGGAAAAATCCGCCGCCTCAAGCTCTTCTTCGCTAAGCATTGACAGGTGCGCGTAAAAATCAAGTGCAATTGCCGCGTACACCGGCTTTTGTATATCAAGCATATCAAAAAGCAGGTTTTCAGCCGCGTTTATATGACGCTCATCAATAAGTGTGCGGACTCTTGCCAGCACTATTCCCGGCTCACTTTCGGGAGCTATTGCCCCATCGGCAATAATGGGTGAATCCTTGCGGAACATCATCGCCGCAAGCATCTTTGTAAGGTTATAGAATTTGGTCATGAAAACACCTCATGCTTTGTTGTTTTTCTTGTAATATATCCGCAGGAATGGCTTTTCAAGGAGTCGCTTCGCTCTGAAAAACAAAGTTCGCTTATCCTTTATGGGCGGTACAAGAAACGCCCTCATTCCGGCACGCTTTCCTGCAAGCACATCCGTAAAAAGCTGATCTCCCACGCAGGCAGTATCGTCTGCCGTTGTCCCCATATGATCCATGGCAAGCCGCAGATATTTCCGTGACGGTTTTTTCGCATCCGCGTGAAAATAGCAGCAAAGCCCCTTGCAGAATCCCTCAACCCGTTCTGCGTGATTGTTTGACACAAATGCCGTTTGTATTCCGGCTGTGTGCATGGCACAAAGCCATGCAGAAACACTTTCTGTCGGTGTGGGGTCATCATATGTAACAAGCGTATTGTCGATATCAAGTATCAGCGCCCGTATGCCCTGTGAGGCAATTTCATCGGGTGTTATTTCGTATATATCCTTGTATATTTTCGTTGGAAGAAGCTTTGAAATCAAGAGAGTGTCCTCCGTTATTACAGATATTATTATTGTACCACATTTAGTGTAAGGTGACAAGTGTTTTTTGTAAATTATTATACCATGAAGCAAAAATGCTTGCTTGCAAGGGCATTTTTGCGAAGCCGTCAATTGCGCAGCCGCGCCACGGCGCGGAGCGGCGAAGCCGCGAAAGCCTGTGAAACAGGATTTCCTGCGTATATTATACCATGAAGCAAAAATGCTTGCTTGCAAGGGCATTTTTGCGAAGCCGTCAATTGCGCAGCCGCGCCACGGCGCGGAGCGGCGAAGCCGCGAAAGCCTGTGAAACAGGATTTCCTGCGT
>CAJGCT010000059.1 GCA_904501985.1 uncultured Clostridia bacterium | reverse complement strand
CTACAACAACGAAAGAATTTCTCTCAAATTAAAAGGAATGAGCCCAGTTCAATACCGAGCTCATTCGCAAATGATTTAATTTTGATTTTTGTCTAAACTTTTGGGTTCACTTCAGAATGAGAGGGTATTTTTTCTATTCAAGAATCTGTTTTTCAAGCGCAGAGGCAGTGGATACTGTGTTTTTTGCACCGTGACCCCGGAGAAATTCGGCATCTCTGAATCCCCAATCTACGCTGATACAGTCAAGTCCGGCGTTTTTGGCTGTTTCGATGTCAACATCGGAGTCGCCTATGTATACGGCATCTTTCGGAGAAATGGAAAGCTGCTCTAATATGTATGTGACGCCGTTTGGTGCAGGCTTTCTCGGTACACCTTCTTTTTCACCGCAAGCGATATGGAATAATCCCGGGAAATACCGCTCGCACAGTACCTTTGCAGGGGCATCAGGCTTGTTTGACAGCACCGCTGTCATGCACCCTGCGGCACGCAGATTGGTTAACATATCTATGATTCCGGGATACGGGCGCGTTTTTATATCAGAGTGGGTGGCGTAATATTCATGGTAGTCACCAAGTACTTTGTTAGCTGTATCCGATGGGCTTCCCGTAAGAACAGCGCGTTCTATAAGCAGTCTTGCACCGTTTCCCACAAAACTTCGTATTTCTTCAACAGTTCTCGGCGGCATAGCATTTTTTATGAGTGCATAGTTTACCGAATCTGTCAGGTCTTCAAGTGTATCAAGTATAGTACCGTCAAGGTCGAATATGGCAAGCTTATAAGACATTTCTTCAACTCCCTGTAAATTTACTGATATCAATTATACCATTTTATTCCCGTTTTGTAAATAGTAAAGGGAAAATATTGTATTGACTTTTACCCGGATATATGTTACAATGTACAAAGTGAATTTTTATCGCTTGGGGGAAGATTATATGTCAAAGAAAAAGCTTGAGAAATATGTTCGCTCTGCTGACATGGGAGATAATGCGGCAAGCACTTTTGTAAACTACGGTGTTAAAAAGAAGCCGGAAGGTAAATACAGACTTTCGCGCATTCTTATGATTACGGGCTACATAGTGTTTGCGCTGGCATTTTTTGTGTTTTTTGCTACAATGAATATCCTGCCGATCATTGCGCTTCTTCCTGTACTTACATGGATACTTGTATTTTTCACATGGAGATTTGTGTCGATCGAATATGAATACTATATACTTGACGGTGAATTTAGGCTGACTCAGGTGTACGGCTCAAAAAATATGCGTGAGCTTTGCCGTGTGCGTATAAGCGCCATGGATTCTGTCGCTCCGTACAGAGGTGAAAACAAGGCAAAGGCAGATGCATTTGATGAAAAGGACCGTATATGCGGTGTTTCTTCAATGGATAATCCCGACATCTATTATGCCGTATTTAAGGATGAGAGCGGAGCTTCCCGCGCAGTGTTCTTTGAAGCCACCGAAAAGACGCTGAAGGTAATAAAATATTACAAGTCGGACGTTGAAGTTGTTAAGACAAGTCACTAAAATAAATGGGGCTGCTGCAAATACTTTTCCTGTATTTGCAGCAGCCCCATTTCGGACTACTACCAAAAGGCAGCACATATTTAATTTTGAATTGAACCGCCGTATGCCGAACGGCACGTACGGTGGTGTGAGAGGTCGATTAATTTCGCCTACTTGATGTATTTTGCTGAAATATAGCATAAAACTATATATTCTATTAGTTGTATACCTTGATTTTTGCGGCAACCGCGCGATTGGCGGCATTTTTTAGATTTTTGTACAGCGAATCAATGGTGGAGCGCGTTGTTACAGCTTTGTACATCGCTCCGTATGTTGCAGATTCAAGATTTGAAATGCCAGAAGAGTACATATGGGCGAAATCTGTCCATGCTGTGCCGCATATAAGCTCAAGCATATGGATAGAACCGTCATCGCGCAGAACATAGTCTATATGCCTGTTTATATAGGACTCTGTAACATACTCATAGGATGCCAGATTTAGTGCTTCGAGAATCAGTCCCGAGGTTTCATATTTCGGCGTGTTTTTAAGCACGCAGAACACAGGGGAGTCGTCCATCATGGGAGAGATGTACTCCTTTTGTGCTTCGTCAAACTTCGGAAGCGGAAGTATTCCCCAATCAGCATCGCTGTCTGATATCAGTTCCGCCGCATACAGTCCGTCTGTCATGAACATCAGCGTATCTCCGGTAAAAATATCGCGGAGTGCGGTTCCATTGGTTTTAACAAATGAACCGTCCGAATACAGGAGAGAACGCAGTTTGTTAACAACAGCCTTGGCATTGGATGAGGTGGGTGTTGCGAGATAAGTCACGGTGGGAACAACACCTTCGGTATTGCTGATGTAGGAAATACCCTGCGAGGATGCGGCGACATCAATATAGTCGTAAAGCTCAAAGGTTGAACCGTGACCGTGTAGGCTTCCAACCGAGTCTACGGTTTTGGCAAATTCAGCAAACTTATCCCAAGTCCATTTTCCCTCATTTACAAGAGCGTAGAGATCTTCTCCCACAAACTGTTTTACAATTCCGCGGTTGAAGTATACACAGCTCAGATAATCGGGATTGAAGCTTGCGGCTCCCGATACGGCGTATATTCCGTTTCCTGCTATAGATGCAGAGGTTACGCTTGAATTGTAGTACGGAGCATCAAGGTTTACATATGGAAGACTGCGGAGATTTGCAAGCATTCCCTCGGCGAAATATTCTCCAAGCATCGACTGAGGTATTACCAGAAGATCAGCATAATACATATCTGAATTGTACGCCTCACGTGCCGCTTCAAACAGTGCTTCGGGCGAGGTGCCTATCTCTATAACGGATGTGTTGTATTTTTCCTCAACCGCCCGTTTGCTGTCCTGTCGGGACACTGCATCCGGTGTATCTGTACTATCCGGAAAGAGAGGGGAATTATCAGCAGCGGCGATGATTACCGAGACTTCGCTCATATCACGCTGAGGTAATGCAGACAGGCGTTCTCTGATGACAATTTCCGGGTCGGGAATTTCCGTGCTTTGCACGGATGATGTGTCATTGGGGGTACCACTTACAGGCGGTGTCACAGTTGTCTCTCCGGTTTCGCTAAGTGTGTCGGATGTAATGTCAGCATTACTGTTAAAGACGATCAGTCCGCAGGATGACGCCGATGAAAGCATTACAGAGATCAGTGTGACAGCACCTATGGTGCGCAAAAACTTTTTGTTCATCGAATTTTCTCCGAATTATTATTTTTTGGAACAAAACGTTAACTTTAAACGTCAAAATTCGTAAAGCGGATATGTATTATTTTTCCGCGTCAAGCCATGCCTCCACGCGGTTTATGGAGAACCCTTTCTCCGAGAAGTTTTTCTCATATTCCGTCATGATATTATCCTCTGCCCATTCGCTGGCGTGGAGATCGTATGTGAGATTTTCAAGGCGGAAACCGCAGTCACGGAATTCTTCAAGCGAAAAATCAAAGAGTCCGCGGTTGTCGGTCTTAAAAAAGATAGCTCCGTCGGGCTTCAGAATACGGCGGTACTGTTCAAGAAAGCGTCTGTGAGTCAGACGGCGCTTTGCGTGCCCCGCCTTTGGCCATGGGTCGGAAAAATTAAGGTAGATTCGGTCAATTGTGCCATTTTCAAAGATATCCCACAGCTTTGACACATCGCCCACTATAAATCTTACATTTGGAAGCTCTGCCGCCTTGCATTTTTCCATTGCCAGCATAGCAACATCCGCAATGCGCTCAAGGGCAATTATATTGACGTCAGGATGCCTTGCGGCCAGGGCACTTACGAATCCGCCCTTTCCGCATCCTATCTCAAGCCACAGGGGACGTGTGGCATCACAACCGAAGATTTTATTTACATTATCAGTGTTAATTGTCGTATTTTGGATAATTATGTCGGAACATGCGTTAATTCTTTCGGCTCCATGCTTTTTTTTTCTCATTCTCATATTGCATTTTGCTCCCTTTTTTGGTAAAATAGTATTGTGCATATGATTTTGCACCGCTTAAGTATGCGATATCTTATATTATACCACGGATTTATTATAAAAGATATACTGTTTTGAAAAAATTTACGTTTTTTTGCATGGGACAGCTCCTGTGTGAGATTTAATAATGATGGAGGAAGAAGACAGACCGATGACAGACAAGCAAAGTTTTCTTGATAAGCTTACCGCGGCACTGTATGAGCGGAATATATCCGAGACGGATATCCGTCCTTATATAGAGCGCTTTGACCAATTCTATGACCGTATGGTCAACGATTCTATAGGCACAGACGGCGCACTTGACAATATTGAATCAATTGCAGACAATATAGCATCTCAGATATCCGACCGATATGATGAGATCAACCGTCTTGCAGAGCGCACAATGACTGTAGATACAATTAAAATTGAGGATGTTATGCAGGAAGAGCCGGAGATCGATGCCGAGCCTACCGTAACTACGGATATCGGTGAGATCACCGTCATGTCCGAGGAGTATGAGCTTGCGGAGCCTGAGCTTGCTTCGGCAATTATTCCGGCAGAGGAGCTTGAGCAGCTTGATTTTGAGGATGCCAATGCTGAATATGCAAACGAGCCTGTGCGGCTTCCTGACTACACCGCAGAGGAGGAAATTCCAAACAGCAGGATGTTCTGGATACTTTTCGGAATAAGCCTTCCTATAACTTTGCCGCTGTTTTTGGCTGTAGTCGGTGCTTTTGCGGCAGTGTGGCTGGGACTTGCGGGTCTGCTTGCCGCAGCTGTGGGATTGCTTACAGCTCTTGTTGCCTGCGGTGCGGCTGTGTCCCTTGTTGGCATTGTGTACGGTGTAATTCAACTGTTTGTATCTGTACCGATAGGACTTTATGAGATCGGTATCGGAGTTATTGCTGTGGGCATAGTCATGTTCGCGGGAATACTTATTTACAATTTTGCTGTCAGACTGATACCGCTTGTCATGAAGCTTTGGTGGAAGTTATTCCTTTATGTACTTGCCCGGCTTAAGTGTCTGTTTAATTTCTTAAGAAAGGAGAGTGTCAAGCTTTGAAGCCAACATCCGTAATTTTTCTTATAGTGTCCGTATTTTTGGTTATAGGCGGATTTGCGACCGCAGGTGTTGCAAAGCAGCTTGCCGCCTCTGAGGGGATTGTACTTACCGATGAAATATCCGAGGAAGCCGGAGGATATATATACAGCTACGAATACGGCAAAGACAGTATCGGAAGAATAACCGTAAATGTAAAAGAAGCCGATGTGAATATAATCGGCGGTGCGGAAAAGGCATATGTGGAGCTTGTAAACTTTCCCGAGGGAATGTACGAATTTTCAAGCTCTAACCGCATACTTTCCATAAAAAATAATACCGACCTGTCTGATCTGTCAAATATAGCGAATCTTGCAATGAATTTCAGAGGACTTCGCAGTTTTGTAGGTTATCTGAATATGAGAAGCCTTCCCAAAACGGTAAATATATATATAAGCGGAGCAAATCCCGTTAAGATAGTTGATTGTCAGATTCAGAGCGGAAATGTTACACTCAAAAACTGTGATGCTCCTGCTGATTATAATATTTCCATCGGCGAGGGTAATCTCAGCGTGTCTGGAATTGATACAAAGTCCGCACTGAATGTCACCGTTGGCAACGGCAATGCGGATATATCGAAATGCGATATTTCAAAGCTGGCTGTGAAGGTTGAAAAAGGAACAGTCACCGCCGAGGCGATGTTTGATACCGTGGAAGCGAAAATCGGGAAGGGCGATTTTAACTACAACAGCTACGGAAGTGTAGGACTCACAAAGCTGGCACTCTTTTCGAGCATCGGCAATATCACTCTTGACGGTGTGAAGCACGGCGGATATTTTGAAAGCAGTGATATTCCCACCGACAACATTATAGATATAGACATCGGTGAGGGTGACATAAACATAGTTACCATGGTTCCGCGAGGCTGATGCGCCTTTGCTTCTATATAAAATTGGTAAACTTACCCTAAAAACGGCTGCTTTTTACTGCGTTTCGGGGTTGCTCGGAAGATGGATTTTTTAATAAATTAAAAAACATTAAAATTTAAAGTGGTCGAAATCAATAAAAAACGGCATTTAATTGTGCATCTGCAACAAATAATAATATGAAAATTTGGGGAAAAGAGCTCTACCATTTTTTGCGCAGATTTGATACAATATTATACGTTGAAGTAGACTGCTTAGATATCGACACCACAGGTGCCGTTCTATAAAATACTTAGGAGGAAAATTAAAAATGGCAAGTCTTTCCCTTAAACACATTTACAAGAAGTATCCCGGCGGCGTTACCGCTGTATCCGACTTCTGCCTTGAAATCAAGGACAAGGAATTTATCATCTTCGTTGGACCTTCCGGATGCGGTAAGTCCACCACACTTCGTATGATCGCAGGTCTTGAAGAGATCACCGAGGGTGAGCTTTTCATCGGCGATAAGCTGGTTAACGACGTAGCACCGAAGGACAGAGATATTGCGATGGTGTTCCAGAACTACGCTCTGTATCCTCATATGTCTGTGTTCGACAACATGGCATTCGGTCTTAAGCTCCGTAAGACTCCCAAGGAAGAGATCAAGAGAAAGGTTGAGGAAGCAGCAAGAATCCTCGACATCACACACCTTCTCGACAGAAAGCCGAAGGCTCTCTCCGGCGGTCAGAAGCAGCGTGTTGCTCT
>CAJGCT010000058.1 GCA_904501985.1 uncultured Clostridia bacterium | reverse complement strand
AGACCGTTGCCAATGCCGTTTACAACATTGTTTGCAGCCGCCCACTCAACGTAAGAGGTGTACCACTGACCTGCCACTACATCCTTGAATGTAGGTGTGGTGTACGCCGACATATCAGCTCCGTCAAGACGACCGAGAACGGTCACGAACATGGAGCGTGTCATGGTAGTGGAGGGAGAGAAGGTAGTTTCGGATGTGCCGTTGAAGAGACCCTTTTCGGTCACAAATGTTATCGCGTTGTAGTAGTTTGCCGCAGGATTTACATCGGTGAAGCCATTCATCGGCTTGCCCTCGCCGAGAGCTTCCTTGGAGAAGGTCCAGATGTGCTGACGCTGTGCACCGTGGTGGGCGTTATCGCCAGCCATAGCCATGTGCTCGGAAAGACCTGTACCAATAATCACGGAATCAGCTGTGGTCTTAATGAAGGGGTCAACCACGTGGTTCAGCAGTGCACCTGAGGTGCCGTAACGGTAGTTTGACTGCCAACGCCATACGTCGCCGAGGAATGACCATGTCTTACCGTCAGTGGACTTAGCAAGGGAGATAGAAGAACGGGGCATTGTGCTATCTAAGGGATTGTCCTGAGTGTTTACCCAGATCATGTAGTAGGTGGTGTCGGTCTCACCGTAAGGATCGCGGTAGAACTGCATGGAAGATCTGCTGGACTTGAATTCTTTCATCTCTGTGAGCGGACCGAAGGTCTTGCCGCCGTCGGTGGAGTCGGAATATACAATGCAACCGTATTCGCTCCAGGAGTTGTACATACGGATAGTTCCGTCTGCGCACTCAAGGAGCTTGGATTCGCCGAAGTATTTTTCCGCCTCGTTGCCGGGAATCGTCCAGGAGTCGGTTTCGGACTTGGTCCATGTCATGCCGTTGTCATCGGAGAAATAGAATTCACAGAATACCCTTCTGCCATCAAATATAGTGGTTGCGGTCTCATAGTTCTGAGCATAGAAGATTCTGCCGCTTGCTGACTGATTGATCTTATCGTTCATATTGCCGGCAAAAGCATTTATCGTCTTGTCACCTCTGAAAGTAGTCTGGCAGATAGCTCCGCCTTTGTTCCATGTCTTACCTTCATCGGAGGAGGTGTAGGAGTACATCCAGCCGCCCTCAGATGCGATCTTCATGAAATCGCCGTTTACAAGACGGAGAATGTTTACATAGCCCGAATAGTCGGTCCATTTGTCGGTGCGCTCCCAGCTCTTACCGCCGTCAAGGGACTTGAAGTTGGTGTCCGGACGGTAGGTGTAGTTGAGAGTTCCGTCGTTCATCTCAAATACAGAGCCGCCCTCACGGTAGGAGTTGTCGGGAAGAAGCGTGTGATATACGTCCTTAATAATGGTGCCCATGCCGGAGAGCAGGACAACCTTAACATCGTCAACGCTGAGAGTTACGTTCTTTGCAAAAACACCGATCTTACCGGGAGTTACCTGGGTAATGCCGTCTGCGCGGAGTACCTCGGTGCCGTTTATCTTAAGCACAGCGGTGGTTCCGTCTGCCGTAAGCTCGGCATTGTATGCGGTGTTTTCGGAAAGGGCAAATGGAGCGGAGTAGCGGTAGTCGCTGTAGAAATCCGCGCCCTCGCGAGAGAGAATGTACCATGCGCCCTTTGTAAAGTCATAGCCTGCCTTTACGAAGGCGTCCTTACCGGTGTAACGGAGCATGAGACCGAAATCGGAATCTGCTGCGGCACCTGTCAAGGTGAGCTTTGCGGCAATAGAGGCGTTTGCTTCAAAAACATGAATGTAGGTTATAGCCTCATCGGTTGCCTTGCCGCTCATTGTGCCGTTTGCGATGTTGAATATCTGTGCGTTATTGTCCTCGGTGAAATATTTGCCGTCGGTATCAAAGTTGTCGGTGTAAACTTCAGGGTCTGCCACATTTGTGACCATTGCCCAATTGGTATACTTGACGAGAGTGGTGGATTTTCCGTCAAACTTGCAGGATTCATCAAGCTCAATGATTTCAGGAATCGTGGAGATACCCTCGTAAAGGAAGCTTGAAAGCAGAACCCCTATCGCATTCTCTGTGGCATAGGGAAGAGCGGAGGTGATAACCAGCGTGTTACCCTCAAGCTTTGCGGCATAACGCTTATATGCTTCCTCGCCGTCGTTGTAAGACTTAAGCAGGGTTTTTGAAAGCTCACGCTCAGACTGACCGACGAGGATCTCGTATTCGCCGGCAGGAGTCTTGTCGGTAACAACGGGAATTTCGATGCCCGTAAGAGTCTTTATACGGTATGCAAGCTTGTTAGCCGCATCTGTGATAGCGGTAAATTCGTTTGCGGATATTACTATCTGATATTTTGAAATATCATTGCCGTTTATTGTAATCTTATGAGCATTATCCTTAGCAAGCTCGAACTCGTTTGCCTTCTCCTCAGTCGCGAAGAAATAAATTGCCTTGATCTTGTATACGCAGTTTTCTTCTTTAGAAGTAACGTTCAGTGAGTTGTGGCTGGCAGCGGAAAAACGGGACATGGAATCTTGGTCTAACTGTACCGGAGCGGAAAGCACAAACTCGCCGTTAGTATCCTTTACTTCGGAAACGAGAATATTGTTAGTACCGGTCCTATCGTTTATGAGTCCCATAGAGGCAGGTGCAGCACCCTCGGGCATATCTGCCGCATAAATCACGCGCACAAAGCATTCTGCCGGACTTGGCTTTTTGCTGTTCTTTTTGAAGAGAATCTTTGCCATGTAGTTTACACCGTGGGTGGTGCGGGGGGCGTATTTGATGTCAAGAGTACCGTCAAGCTCGTTTATTTCTGTATTTCCGTAGGTGCTGTCGGATTTGTTGACAGTGCCGGTAGCGTCAAAGCCCACAAAACTCAGTACGCTGAGGCTTGCAGCCTCCTCAGTGGGTTCATCACCGTAGTAGGCGTATGCCTGCTCGGGGGATGCAAAGAATCCGATCTCTTTTATGTAGATTTCGGAATTTTCGCTTGAGGAAGTATAACCGAGTGTGCAGTGGGAGAGATCCATAAATCTCTTAAGCAATTCACCGGATGCGATGTCAACAGCATTTGATGTTACCCATTTGCCGCCGGATACGGAGGTGTTGCCTGCAAGAACTACATTGTCGGAAGGTGCCTTGTTGTTGATAAGCACTATCTGAGCGGCTAACGTATCGGTGGTCATATAGGTGATTCTTACGTATTTGTGCTGATTGGTGAGAATTCCTGCTTGGGTAAATGCAGGCATACAACGATAACTCGGGAAAGAGCTGTAGGGGAGGTAGTTAAGCTTAAGAGCCTGAGTACCGTCTACAGTTTTGTAGCTGTAGGAACCGCTCTCACCCGCATTAGGGCTGCTGAAGAGAGTAGCCTTGGATTTAATAAGTCCCACGGAACCCGCAAATTTCATGAATACGGGGTCAGGCTGTTCTTCAAGCGGTACTTTGGCAGGTGCCGATGGAGTGATGCTGGCGGATAAAAGGGTAGCCTTTTCCGCATCTGACATATACTCAGTGGGGTCTTTTGCGAGATCTACCAGGTTGTGGTATGTGGTAGCATCAGCGGAATCCTTGAAAAATACAATTTCTTTTATGTAAATCTCGGCGTTTTTATCGTCGATATCAAAGGAAAGAGTATTTATGCTTCCGGAAAGCCATCTGCTGAGAATGCACTTGTCGTTTGCATCCTTTTCGTCGATAGCTCCGAAAAGAATGTTCCAACCGTCATTTTTCAGCTCCTTGCGCTGCTTGTTGAGCGTTCCCACAGGGCTTGTGGTGTCAGTGCTGCTGTATGTCAGCGCCTTACCTTGATTGGGGGAGTTTGAAAGGCGTACAGTATAGTCCTTGTTGCTTACAACGCGGTATACGATGGCGATTTCGTTGTAATCGGCAGAAAAACCGCGTGCTCTGTTGATTCCGAGCATGATTCTGTACGGCTTTTGGCCCTTGCTTTCGCTGTACTCAATCTTCATTGCCTGGTTTTTGCTGTCCCAGGAGTATTTACCGCCTGTGAGCGGGTCAGGCTCCGCGTCAGTGGGGGTATGCTGATAGTACTTACCGCCTGTTTTGGCGAAAGCCTCCTCACTGCGGAAGTCAATGATGATCTTTTCCATATCTTTGGGTTGTTTTTGGCCGTTAGTATAGGCCGAAGATTTCTCCGAAATCGGTTCGGAACCAAGTGTTGCTGCATTGACTGATACTATCGCCGCTGTGAAAACAGAAACGATGAGGGTCAATGTCAGAAGCAAGGAAATGAGAGATTTGCTTCTTGTTTTCATAAAAATTTCTCCTCATGATAAATGTTTTTTCATATGCATAAAACTTTACGCACACGTACGATATTATAGCATAAATTTTACAAAAAATCAATAGCGTTTGTGGATAAAATAGCCTTAAAACAAAAATGTGTAGGATTTGACAAAAAATATGAGCGCAAATTGTGAAAAAGCACGAAAGGGACACCTGCGCCGCGTTTGGCGGCTTCGGTCATAGCCGTGCCGTACCACACAAAAACAGACAAGCGCTTCCACCTGTACAGGCAGTAGCGCTTGTCTGTTTTGACTTTTTAAATTAGAATTCGTAGTTAGGAACTACAGGCTTGCCGGTCTTTGCGGACTCAACGATAGCAAAGCAGGTTGCAATGGTCTTAGCACCCTCGTATGCAGTCATAACAACAGGGGTGTTGTTTTCGATGTGATCCATGAATACGTCGAATTCCTCGCCAACATTGTGGTCCTTGATTTCAACGGGGATCATCTCAGGAGTGGGGTTAACGGAGATTCCGTCAGCACCGAGAGTGTAGAGAGTAAGCTCTGCGGACTTGTTGTCGCAGATGATGGTGCCCTTGGTACCGTAGATAAGGGTACGCATGGTGTAAGGACGCTTGCATCCGGTGGATACGAATACCTTACCGATTATACCGTCGCCGAACTTGAGAACGGAGATGGTAGCGTCATCGTATGTAACCTGGGGAAGGAGCTTGTGGCTTCCGTAAGCGAATACCTCCTCGGGGTCGCCAACGAGCCAGCGGAGAAGGTCAACTGCATGACAGCCGCCGCCTACAACGCCGTGACGGAGGGGATCTGCGCGCCATGCGTGAAGAATCTTCGCGTAGTCGTGAGCATACTCGGATTCAACGAAGTAAACATCACCGATAGTACCGTTTGTGATAAGCTCCTTAGCTTTCTTGAAAGCAGGGCAGAAACGGCAAACCTGACCAACCATGAACTTGGTGTTTGCTCCCTCAGCCGCCTTGATGATGGCAGTGAGGTCCTCACGGGTGAGTGCAAGAGGCTTCTCGCAGAGAACGTGCTTGCCTGCGGAGAGGAATGCCTCAGACATTTCGCGGTGAGTCTGGTCGGGAGTAACGATGATAACGCAGTTCATATCGTCGATCTTGAGAAGATCCTTCCAATCGGTGTAGCGGCGGTCTTCCGGAATACCGTAGTTGTCACCCTCAGCTTTAAGACGATCAGCGTCTATATCACAAATGGCAGCAATCTCGATACCGCGCTCTTTAAGACCTTCAATGTGGCGTCTGCCCATTACGAGACCGATAATGCCTACCTTGAAATTGGTTTTCATGGTAAATTCTCCTTTTTTTGTTTAAATTTGCACTTGACAAATTTGTTTTGCTGGGTTATAATTATTTTACACACAAATTTCTTACATCAATATCATACATCAAACAAAGAAAAATTGCAATGCAAAATCCTACTTGTTTTTTGTAAAATCCGACATATTTGCAAAATCCGACACACAGGAGGTGTGCACAGAGGTGAACAGCGATAAAAATTCGGTTATGTCGGCAGATGGCAAGGATTTCAATACTAATATTATCGAAAATATAAAAGCCTTCAATGTTTCGGCGGTAGTGTCGGCGTATTACTATTCGAGTAAGCCGAAGTTTGAGCCGCGGCTTGAAAAGTACAGCTTTTCTCAGATAATGCTGATGTTGGACGGAGAAGGTGTGTACAAGACAGAGTGCGGAGAATATAAAATATCCAAAGGAATGATGTTCTACCGCCCTGCAAATAAAACCTCTACATACGAGTGGCGCAGTGACAGAGCCGGTATCGCACTTATAAGCTTTATCTGCCACTCCGAGGCGATGAGTATTTTTGAGGAAGAGCCCACAATGCTGTGCGAGGAGGAGGTTCATATTCTCCTTGACGTCATAAAGACCTGCGCACGAAGCTGTGAGCTTCTTAAATTCAATGAGCCGTTCAGAGGAATGCGTTTTAAGCCGGGAACACCGGATGTGGTGCTTGGATTTATCTCATCCTCTCTTGAACGCTTTCTCTCAATGGTCTATTGCCGTCTTCGCGGAATCGACCTGCTTGTTAACGAATCTCAAAAGGCAAATGTGTATATCGACTCATCAAAGCTTGTTGAGGACGTGATATCATACCTTGAAGATAATCTCTCAAAGAGACTTACCATACGCGATGTGTGCGCACATTTCGGAGTCAGTCAGTCGTCGCTTACCAAAAAATTCAGAACCGAGACACGCTGTGGCCTTATGGAATATTTCAACCGAATGAAGACCGAGAGGGCTGAGAAGCTCATAAGAGAATGCCCGGACAGCTTTGCCGAGATATCCGAAAGGCTGGGTTTTTCCTCATCGGGATATTTCTCAAAGGTATTCAAAAAGCAGACCGGCATGACGCCCACCGAATACAGCAAATACGTATCAAAGCGGCGCATGATAAAATAGTCAGCTGCATCGGTACACAGTTTAATAGATTTCCCCTGTAGATCAAATCTACAGGGGATTTTTGTGCTGCGGCACGCAGCAGTGCATTACTTTCCGAAAATCCCATCTGATAAGTAAAAAGTGAGGAGTAAAAAGTGAAAAAGTAAAAATCCCACGCTTTGGCGTGGGATTTTTGTCTAAGGGCTACAAAAAAGATATCTTAAATAGTATTATGTATGAATTTGAACTCTCACAGTTTTTAGTGAAATCGTTCGCTTGCGCTCACGGTGAAATAATCAACTCCGTGAATTGTGTAATTTGATGCTATGCATCAAGTGAAATTAAATCCACCCACTCGCCGTCGAGGCGAATTTCACACGCCGCAGGCGTATTT
>CAJGCT010000057.1 GCA_904501985.1 uncultured Clostridia bacterium | reverse complement strand
ATATTAGGTGCTATTGTGCGAATTTATATTCACTCAAAAATATAAAGCTAATATTCACATAAAAAAGGTGACAGTTTCCTAAGGTTAAGGAGGTGCAACTATGCTTAGAACTTACCAGCCTAAGAAGCGTCAGAGAAAGGTTGAGCACGGTTTCAGAAAGAGAATGAAGACCGCTGACGGAAGAAAGGTACTCAAGAGAAGACGTGCAAAAGGCAGAAAGAGACTCACTTATTAATTCTCTTTTGTCAATGTGTGTATGCAAACAGAAATACAACCCGGCGATTACCGGGTTGTATTGAAGTATGCCTGCTTTGAGACTTACTAACAGTAAACCGCCGAAGTTGTCGGGAAATACCCGTATTTCGGGGGTTTTTATTGTATTATGAAAAATAGACAGGCTTTTTAAACTTAAATTTTAAGGATAAAGAAAATGAAGCTGCGTGCAATAAGAGAAAATCATCTCTATTCAAAAGCATATTCAAAAGGCAATAAATATGTGGGACATAACATTGTCGTGTATGTTCTAAAGGATTACGCGGCTAAAAGACTTGCAAATGCAAATCCGCAAAAAGAGAAGATCAACCGAGTTGGGATAACAGTAACAAAGAAGCTTGGCGGAGCGGTGGCAAGAAACCGCGCAAAGCGTATTATTCGCGAAGGATACAGACTGTGCGATAAAAAGACACCTATTAAACGTGGATTTCTTATTGTTATTGTTGCGAGAGGCGGAATATTGAGAGCAGGAGCTAAGGATATAGAAAGCGAGCTTGCCTCGGCATTTAAAAAGCTTTCAATGAATGTGTAATGAAATATTTACCCATACTTATTATAAAATTTTACCGTAAATTTATATCTCCCATAAAGAAGCCCTGCTGCAGATTTACTCCCACCTGCTCACAGTATGCGCTTGAAGCCTTTGAAAAAAGAGGATTTTTTATAGGATTGTTTCTGACAGTATGGCGGATTTTAAGATGCAATCCGTTCTGCAAGGGCGGATACGATCCGGTTCCCAAAAAGCGAAAATAATTACTTAAAACTACAGGAAAGGTACAACCGAAATGTTTGATTTTATAAACGTACCGCTTGGCTGGATAATAAAGGTATGTTACGAACTTACAAATAACTATGCCATAGCGCTGCTTCTTTTTGCGCTGGTTCTTCAGATAGTGCTTTTGCCTTTTGGCGTAAAGCAGCAGAAGAATTCCGTGAAACAGGCAAAGCTCAGACCGAAAGAGCAGGCTATAAGAAATAAGTACAAGGGCCGCAACGATAAAGCAACTCAGCAGAAAATGCAGAATGAGATAATGGAGCTTTATCAGCGTGAAAACTTCAATCCAATGGGCGGATGTCTGCCTCTGCTTATTCAGATGCCCATACTTTTTGCACTTTACAATGTTGTTGTAAGTCCGCTCAAATATATCTGCGGCTTCGGTGCTGATGTAATAAAGGGATTCCAGAAAACTATATACGACTTTATGTCCGCTTCCTCAATGGAAGGCTTCGAAATGTTCGCTGCTGAAAGGACTATCCGTGAGATCGACATCGTAACAAAGATGCGTGAATTCATGGCAAGCGGCGTTGAATTTATAGGTGAGGGCGGCGAGGCTATTTCGGCAGAAGTGCTTCCCAATTTCAATCTTTGGGGAGATTTTATGGATCTTTCAAAGATTCCCAGCTTCAACTCCATCGGAACAGAGGCAGGCTGGCTTCTTCTTATTCCGCTCTTTACCCTTATAGTAACTCTTGCAAGCACATTTATAACCCGCAAATTTACCTATCAGCCGAATCCCGAGGCTCAGAACGATCCTTCAATGAAGATCATGATGTTCTCTATGCCGGCACTTTCCGTTTATATCACATTTACTATCTCCGCGGCTGTAGGTCTTTACTGGATATTCAGAAATATTCTCACAACAATTCAACAGATAGTTCTTGCAAAGGCTATTCCGATACCTCATTTTACCGAAGCAGACTTGAAGGCGGCAGAAAAAGAGCTTAATATAAAGCCTAAGAAGGAAAAGAAGCAGGTACGTTCACTTCATCGCATAGATGATGAGGACTACGAGCCGGAGCAGACAGAAAAAAAGGACAGCAAGCCTCAGCTCAAAGAGGGTGTAGAAAAGGAAGACGCTCCAAAGCTTAAGGATGAGAGCGACCGCCATATAGATGACGGCGAGAAATCCGAGGGCAAAGAATAAATAATAAAAAAGTAAAAAATCTTATTAGGAAAGGGATGAAAAACTGCTGTGAAACAGGAAGTAATATTTACCGGCAAAACAGTTGAGCTTGCAATATCGCAGGCGGCAGAGGAGCTGGGAATTGAAAAAGATCAGCTCGTATATGAAGTT
Organism: uncultured Clostridia bacterium; assembly: GCA_904501985.1. Lineage (GTDB taxonomy): Bacteria > Bacillota > Clostridia > Oscillospirales > CAG-272 > Flemingiibacterium. The sequence continues at coordinate 5,822 of CAJGCT010000057.1, read as the reverse complement.
ATAGAGCAGGAAAAATCCGGTTTTCTCGGAATTGGCGGAACTCCTGCAAAAATCAAGGTTCAGAGAACTATTGCCGGCGAGGTAGTTGCAAAAGAATTTATCGACACTCTGCTTTCCGATATGGAAATAACCGCAGAGGTCAGCATGACCGCTTCAAAGAAAAGCGACAGAGAAATAAGCATAGTAGGTGAGGAAGCAGGTGTTCTTATAGGACATCACGGAGACACACTTGAAGCGCTTCAGTATCTTACCAATCTTGCCGCAAACAAGAGGGAAGAGGACGAATCCCGTGACTATGTGCACATAACCGTCGATGTAGAGAATTACCGTGCAAAGCGCGAAGCTACACTTCGCACCCTCGCACGCCGAATGGCGGCTAAGGTGGCTAAGACCGGCAAGAGCGTTATGCTTGAGCCTATGTCTCCCTACGAGCGCCGCATAATTCACTCCGAGATTCAGGGAATCGAGGGCGTATCCACCAACTCCGTTGGAGTTGACAGCGGACGCAGGGTAGTTATCTATCTTGAAAGCGCAGGATTCAGCGTACCTGCACGTAAAGGCGACGGGAGAGGCGACAGATCCTCTAGACGCTCTGACAGACGTTCCGACAGACGCCGCGACGGTGCAAGAGCATCTTCTAAGAGCGAAAACAAGAAGCCGGCGGCACCTATGTATGACGACGGCGAAAAGATGAGCGCGGAGGAATTGTCCGATCTCATATCTACCTACGGCTCTAAAGAAAAATCGGCAAGAGAGCCTCAGAAGAAATTCAAAGACTTCGACGAGTACATAAACAGCATCCTTGGCGACACCTCATCCGAGGGCGATGCCGATAACTAAACAGATAAAATTATCGCATCGGGTTCTCCGATGCGATAATTTTGATTTTGGAGGTAAGGGCATATGATAAACGATACAATAGCCGCCGTTTCCACCGCTTACGGCAGAGGCGGAATTGCGGTCATACGCATATCCGGTGAGGGTGCGCATAAGATTGCCGATATGATGTTCCGTCCGGCAAGCGGTAAGAGAATAACCGAAATAAAACCGAATGAATGTGTGTACGGCGACATTATAAAGGGCGGTGTGCGCATTGATGACGGTATGTGTACGGTATTTTCTGCCCCTCACTCATATACCGGCGAGGATGTTGCGGAGATAAGCTGTCACGGCGGAATTATAGTAACAGAAAAGGTACTTGAAGCGGCATTCGAATGCGGTGCACGTCAGGCAGGTGCCGGAGAGTTTACACGCCGTGCATTTATAAACGGCAAGCTGTCCCTTTCCCAGGCAGAGGCTGTGGGAATGCTGATAGATGCCGAAAGTGAAGAACAGATGTGGCTTGCGTCCTCACAGGAAAAGGGAACAATGACACGCAGAGTGGACAGCCTTTATGAGAAGCTTAAGACAATAGTAACCGGAGTATACGCAAATGTGGATTTTCCGGATGAAGATTTGGCTGAGCTTTCGGAATCCGAGGTTTTAGAGGAGCTTTACTCCATAGAAAAGGAATTATGCGACCTTAAATCCTCCTACCGCGTGGGAAAAGCGGTCTGTGAGGGCATTAAAACTGTCATAGTAGGAAAGCCCAACACGGGTAAATCATCGCTTTTAAACCGTCTTTTAGGGCGCGAAAGAGCTATTGTCACCGACATTGCCGGAACTACCCGTGATACCATAGAGGAAAGCATCGTATGCGGCAGGGTAATGCTCCGTCTTTGCGACACAGCGGGAATACGTGAATCAAATGATGCGGTTGAGCGCATCGGTGTTGAAAGATCGCTTAAAATGATGGGGGAAGCTGAGCTTATCCTTGCGGTATTTGATCTTTCCCGTAAAATTGACTCCGAGGACGAGGATATAATAAAAAAGCTGAGTCCCCTCGGCTGTCCTAAGATTGCTGTTCTCAACAAAAGCGATATGGAGACTGAATTTGATAAAAATTGCCTTTCAGAATGCGGTTTTACACAGATTGTTGAAATATCTGCCGCAGCGGAAGATGATGCTGTAAGCGGCGTTAAAAACCTTAAAGAAATAATCGAAAAACTGTATATAGACGGTGAAATAGATTACAACAGCTATGCCGTCATTACAAATGCAAGGCAGAATGCATCCGTAACACGTGCGCTTGACTATGTTAAGAATGCCATCGTGACACTTAAACAGGGAGACACCTCCGACATGGCAGGCTTTGATCTTGAAGCGGCACTTTCAGAGCTGTCTGAGCTTGACGGGCGAAGAGTTACAGAAGAAATAGTAGACGGAATTTTCCACCGATTCTGTGTAGGAAAATAAAAAAGAGGCTGTCAAGCTTCGCAAAAACAGCCTCTTTAGTTTTACTTTTTGCCTGAGAAAAGAGCGAAAAGGAGAGCGGCAACAGCGGCTATTATAACTACTGCTATAACGATTCCCCATACACTCATACCGCCTGTTACTTCTTCTACCGCATTTTCACCATCGGTAACTACGTTGTCAACCGCAGACTCAACAGGGGAATTGGATGTGTTTTTACCGTTTTCCCTTGAATTATCACCGTTTGTAGTGTTTTCATCGGCAAATTCACCTGTGCCGGAGTTTTCATCAATAAAGCCGTCTGTACCGCTGTCAATGTTTCCGTCATTTCCGGCTGTGCCACCACCCATCATTCCGTTGTCACCGGATGAACTGTTACCGGTATTGGAATCGGCGTTGGTATTACTTGAATTGTTGCTTCCGTCTCTTGCAATTCCGGCACTGAATCCCATTGCGGATGCTGATACAGTCATAATCGAAAAGATAACGGCTATTGATGCCGCACATAAAATAAGCTTTCTGCATAATGAATTTTTCATTTTAAAACAATCCTTTCTTTATGCTTCGGACTTATTATCTCACGGGATAATAAAAATATTCAAAAAATTGAGGATAAACTAACATGGAAGAAAAAAGATTTCAAAAAAATGACAGTGGATTTATATGTAAAAATTGCGGATTTGAGGTGAAGCCGCTTGGTGTTACCTCCCGCGATCACTGTCCAAAGTGCCTGTGCTCCATTCATATAGACATAAATCCCGGAGACAGAGCAAACGACTGTCTTGGAATGCTCAGACCCGTACAGGTGCTTCCAGACCCCAAAAAGGGATATATAATAGTTTACCGCTGTGAAAAATGCGGAGCTACGGTAAGAAATAAAGCGGCTTATCCTGCCAAGGTTCAGCCGGACGATATAAACCTGCTTATAAAGCTTACAGCAGGAAAAATGTAAAAAATCTCGCCTCCAAAAGAGGCGAGATTTTTTTACTGTACTGTACCTACAGTGTCACTGTTTTCGTCATCACTTCTTACAATTTTGCCGTTTTCAAACATACCCTCGAAAACTCTGCCGCTGGTCCAGGTGTATTTACCGTTTCCGTGCATCTTATTATCGGCAAACTCACCCTCGTACGTGTCGCCGCTCGACCAATAGTATGTGCCCTTACCGCTGCGCATATCCGCCTTGAACTCGCCGATATACTTGTCGCCGTTGGCAAAGGAATATGTACCCTGACCTTCTTTAAGCTCGTTTACATATGTGCCGGTGTAGGAAGAACCGTCCGACCATGTGTAGGTGCCCTCGCCGTTTTTCAGGTCATTTGCGAAATTACCGGTGTAAGAGGAGCCGTCTGCCCAAGAATATGTGCCCTGACCCTCTTTTTTGCCACCAACAAGATATCCCTCATATACATCACCGCCGGCAAAGGTGTATCTTCCGTATCCGGTGATGCTGTCATGGTCGAATGAGCCGGAGTATATGTCGCCTGACGCATAGGTGAGCGTACCCTGACCGTGGCGGTAAAGGGAATCAAGCCCTCCCACATACACGTCTCCGTTTGAATATTTGACGGTATTGGTGTCGGGGTCGATCTCGGCGGTGAGTCCGTTCGAATAGTAGAGCTTGCCGGAAACAGGATTTCCGTCTTCGTTTACTCTGCCGAAATATTTGACAGTGCCGCCGTCCTCGGTGGGAAGCTTGATATAGCGTATGCCGGAGAAATACAGCATTGCGGCGGCGATTCCCACGGCAATTGCCGCGATTATGACGATTGTCAGAAAAATGCTGAAAGAACTGCGGCGCTTGGTTCTTTTTGTTGTTTGTCCGTAATTCATATAAAACAGTCCCTCGTTATCAAATAATATTACTTCTTGGAGCTATGGTGGAGATAAAGTTTGAGAGCATCTGTATAAGCTCCGGAATAATTATAAACGCCACAATGGCTAAAGCAAAAAATGCGGCTATAGACAAGAGAACATTGCCTGCGGTAAGTCCGGATTTGCCGTAGACAGTCTCAGCTCTGCGGATGTTTTCCTGTGGCAGGTAGAAACGGGCATCTGCAAAGCTGTCGTTACACATAACCGCCTCTGTGTCGCCCCTCATGCGGACTATACGCCTGAATGTGCCGTTTTTGCGCAGTGCAAGGCGTACAAGCGGCCCGGAGAATCCAAGCTCTTTTGCAGTCAGTGCCGCATCCTCGGAAAATGCCTCTTTCCCTTTAAGCTTTGCGATTACAGAGCCTAAAACCAGCCTGTTGTAAACAGATATGCCTAAAGCTATAATAAAACCGATAAAAAGTGACCACACGATGATGTTTAAGGTTGTTACGGAATTATTCCCAAGCTCAACGCGCTGACCAATGAGCGCACCGAGGGAATTCCGCAGCGATTCAAAAAATTCCATTTAATCACCTGTATTTCGCTTTGCGAAAGCTTCTTTTATTCGGATGGACGGCAGGGAATAGTGTTATCCCTGCCGCATTTATCGTTTGTAATCAGTCCTTTTTGATGATATCGCATCCGAGGTACTTTCTCAGCACTTCGGGAACAACCACGCTTCCGTCTGCCTGCTGATTCTGCTCAACGATAGCAGGAAGAATACGGCTTGTAGCAAGACCGGAGCCGTTGAGAGTGTGTACGAACTCTATCTTACCGGTGGATTCTCTCTTGAAGCGCATTTGACCGCGGCGTGCCTGATAGTCACGGGCGTTGGATACAGAGGAAACCTCCTTGTAGCCGTCCATGGACGGAATGTGAATCTCGATATCGTATGTGCGAGCCATGGAAGCGGAGCAGTCCTCTGCCGCAAGCTTAACTGTGCGGAAATGGAAGCCGAGACCGGAAACGAGAGCCTCTGCCTTGCCTACAAGCTCTGCAAATGCATCGTCGGAATCCTCGGGCTTTGTGTACTGTACCATCTCTACCTTGTTGAACTGATGTCCGCGTACCATACCGCGCTCATCTGCACGGTAGGAGCCTGCCTCGCGGCGGAAGCAAGGAGTGTAGCTGATGTATTTTCTGGGAAGATCAGCTTCGGTGAGTATCTCGTCGCGGTGGAGAGCTACGAGAGCTGTTTCCGCGGTGGGAAGCATAAAGCGGCGGCGCTCATCCTCTGCGTTTTCGAGCCAGTAAACGTCATCTGCAAACTTGGGGAACTGACCTGCGGTAAGACCGCACTCATAGCCAAGCATATGAGGAACCAAAACGAGCTCGTAGCCGTTTGAAAGGTGCGTATCTATAAAGTAGTTAAGAAGCGCCCATTCAAGACGCGCGCCCATTCCGCGATAGATCCAAAATCCAGCGCCTGAAAGCTTTGCGCCGCGCTTATAGTCGATAAGACCGAGATCTGTACAAAGATCAACGTGATTCTTAGGCTCAAAATCAAAGACCTTAGGCTCACCAAAGAAGCGAAGAGCCTGATTATTCTCCTTACCGCCTTCAAGAAGGTCGGTATCGGGAAGATTGGGAAGTCCAAGCATTATAGATGTAAACTGCGTTTCAACGACCTTAAGACGCTCATCGATCTCTTTAGT
>CAJGCT010000056.1 GCA_904501985.1 uncultured Clostridia bacterium | reverse complement strand
TGCGGTCGGCTCGTCAAGAATAAGTATCTCGGAGTCGGCGTAAAACGCGCGCGCTATGGCAAGCTTCTGCCACTGACCGATAGAAAGCTCCACGCCATTCTGCTCAAATATGCGCATAAGCGGAGTGTTGTAGCCGCCGGGAAGCTTGTTTATATAGTCCCCTGCCGCGCTCTGCTCTGCCGCGGCGCGTACGGAATCCATATCGGCTTCTTTATGTATGTTTCCGAGCCGTATATTCTCTTCCGCGCTGAGAGCGTATTTTCCGAAATCCTGGAAAATAGTACCGAATATGCCGTACAGGCTTGAAAGGTCGTATTCTTTTATATTAAATCCGTCAAGGTATATACTGCCCTCGGTGGGATCGTAAAGGCGCATGAGCAGCTTTATAAGAGTAGTCTTTCCTGCACCGTTGAGTCCCACAATGGCAAGTGTTTCACCCGGATTTATAACCATGCTTATGTCTTTAAGGACAAAGCGTTCTGTGCCGGGGTAACGGAAGCTGACATTTCGAAATTCGATGGTATGTCCTTTGTTGTGCTCAACCTCTCTCGGAGTGCTGATCGCCGGAATTACAGTGCGCTCCTCTTTCATAAAGGCAATAAGGTTGTCGATAAACAGCGTACCCTCATATATAGTGCCCGACGAGGAAATAAGTGCGTTTACGCAGGTGGCGATAGATGTAACGGCACCCGTGTAAAGCGTGTAGTCACCTATCATTATCTTGCCTGTAAACACCTGAATTGCAATAACCGAAAAGAACAGGAGATTTACAAGACCTGCAATAGCACCAATTGCCACGTGCCACAGACTTTCCGACAAGATCAGTCCTCTCAGGCCCTTGTAATACTGAGCGAATACGCCAAGATAACGTCCGATAAACGTGTCGGCAAGATCGAAAAGTCTCACCTCTTTGATAAGGTCCTTATTCATGAGAATATCGGAATAGTACGCCATCTGACGGCGTTCCTTGGATCTTGCTCGCATATATCTGAAATTCTTTTTGCGGTATATAAAGTTCACCACCGCAGACGGAATAGCAAGGGCAATAACAAGTATGGTCACAGGTGCAAGCCCAGGTGCTGCGAGAAGAATGACAAGATAGCTTATGAACTCTATTACATGACTGACAGCATTGAAGGTTTCGGAGATAATATTCAGCGGACGGATTCCTGCTTCGCGTCCCGCATTCTCCATCTTTTCATAAAAAACATGGTCGTCATAGGATGCAAGATCAAGCTCCTTTGACTTATGCATCATCTGAAGTCGTACCTGTTTTACAACCTTTTCACCGGCAATACGGTTGATTGCACGGCTCAGGTCGTTTACAACCTGTGAGAGTATTTTGTATACGAACATAAAGATGAGCAGGAAGAACACAGGCGATCCGAAAAAATCTCCTGCCTGCATATTTCCCTGTTTGATTATAATTTGAAGCTCATTTAAAATACTCTTTGAAATAAGCGCACCGATTACGGGTGTAAGGCCCTTAAAAAGCGCAATAAATGTGAGGACAAACAGAATCCAATGCCCTGTTTCCCACACAAGCTTTACTATATAGGCAAATCTTGTGAAGAAGCCGCCAAGCAGCTCTTTCAAATAGCGCGGAATATCCGATATTCCCTTAGGTGGAGAAACACGCTCATGCTCGTAGGGTGTTCTGCCGTTCATAGTTTAAATTCCTTTCGGTATTGTTTTTATGTAATCACGGTCACACGTTGGCAGGAAAAAATGTCCGAAACTTTGAAAGGTGTTCATCCCTGCAAACTCTGCCAAGTGCCCATTTGCCGTTTTCATATATTATTTCCGTCACCGATGCATTGGTGACCCATGGAATATTCTTCATTGAATCAAAACCGTCGCCGATCATGCACTGCATAACGCGAATGGGCGTTGCATGTGTTGCGATAGCAACCGTTTTGCCGTCATTATCGCGTGCGATGTCCGAAAGTGCCTCCATAACACGTACGCCAAGCTCTCTTACACTCTCGCCGGCAGTTGTCCTGCAGTTTCCGATATCGTTTCGCCAAACACCGTAGTCTTTGTCAAATTGCCGCTCAATGTCGTCAAATTTCATTCCCTGCCAGACACCTGCAAATATCTCGCGAAGTCTCTTTTCGGGAATCACGTCAAGTCCGATAAGCTCTGAAAGTGCCTTACCCGTATCGAATGCGCGCACAAGATCACTTGCGTAAATTCGGGCGATATTGTATTCGTTTTTAATAAATTCGGCAGTGATCCGTGCCTGCACAAGTCCTTTTTCAAGGAGTGCCGCATCGCTTTGTCCGGCGAAGTAGCCCTCACGGTTAGCCTCGCTCTCACCGTGCCGTATAAGAAGTAGTGTTGTCATAGTTTAAATTCGGTTAGTCTAAAAACAATATCGTTATTACTATGTATTTAAATTATAAAACTCTTTCCGAAATCATCCTGCATATTTCGGATACGTTTGCGCTGCTTACAAATTCAAACTTAACTTTTCCTAAACCTGAAAACCATATTTCGAGTTCACTGTCTAAATCAAAAATACCCGCAGTTTCAACGGAAAATGCTTGAATTTTGCTATACGGCAATGAAGTAAAATCCTTTTTTGTTCCTGTCAGCCCCTGTACATTGATAGCAAAAATCCTCTTGTTTGTAAACACAACTCCGTCTCTTATGCCCTTAAAAGTTGCAATGATTTGTTCACCATTAGTAAACATAGGCATAAGTACATTCGAATATGTATCGGAATCTACCGGCTTTAATTTGAAAAAGCTCGCATTTTTAAAATCAATCATTTTTATGACCATGACTTTCGCGAAGCGAAAGTTTCCTTTCTAAGCGATGCAAAGCATCGCATGGAGTTTGGGGCTGGTTTGCGAAGCAAAACATTGCCGGGACGGCGATGTAAGCAACAAAACACGGTCTGAAAAATTTATTTTTCAGACTTTATCCTTATTGTTGTCAAGAGTAATTTTTATGTATAGTAAAGCCCTGAAAATCAGGGCTTTTAATTTATATTTTTTCTTTGAGCTTTTTTACTGATGAAACTAACATTCTGCGAAGTTCAATACATTCTTTTTGAAACAATTTGAAATCCTCATCAGAAATACTTTTAACATCAAATAAAAGTTCAAGCCAATATTCCGTTTCATTGCATTCTTTTAAAGCAATCTCAAATTTTGAAATAAAGTCTTTTGTGCCTTGAGCATATTGTGCCTCATGAATGTTTGCTCCAACAGAAGTGCCTGAACGAAGCAGTTGGTTTGTCAACGCACTCTCAACATTTTCAGTCTTCATGCTTCTGCATAGCAGCACAATTGATTTCGCAAACTCTTTAGATTTGGTTCTCAAAACACTTTCCGACATATAAATCTCCCTTTACACAAACTGCACCGCAGGTGCATCATAACTTGCCGAAGGCAATCTAAACTGAAAACTTATTTCGCAAGGCGTTTTAGTTTACAGTTTAGAGTTATGAATTTTGCTTTGCAAAATGTTATGATATGATTATTTCTTGCGAAATAATCATAGTTGAGTTTTGCTATGCAAAACTCACTCCCACTCAATAGTACCGGTAGGCTTGGGAGTAAGGTCGTAGAGTACGCGGTTTACGCCCTCAACCTCGGTAATAATGCGGTTTGTGATGGTGTGAAGTACAGGATAAGGAATCTCCTCAATGGTAGCGGTCATAGCGTCCTTGGAATTTACGGCGCGAATGATCGCAGGCCATCCCTCGTAACGCTCATGATTGCGTACACCAACGGACTTCATGTCGGGCATGGAGATAAAGAACTGCCAAACGTGTTTTGCAAGTCCACTCTTGTCAAACTCCTCACGGAGAATAGCATCCGCCTCGCGCAGAGCGTGGAGTCTGTCGCGGGTGATAGCACCAAGGCAGCGCACGCCGAGACCGGGTCCTGGGAAAGGCTGACGGTCAACCATTTCGGAAGGAAGACCGAGAGCACGTCCTACCTCGCGCACCTCGTCCTTGAAGAGCAGCTTGATAGGCTCTACAAGCTCAAATGTCATATATTCGGGAAGACCGCCCACATTGTGATGTGCCTTAACAGCCTTCTTACCGTTGGATTCAAGAATATCGGGATAGATAGTGCCCTGTGCAAGGAAGGAAATGCCGTCAAGCTTCTTTGCTTCCTCGTCGAATACCTTTATAAATTCGCCGCCGATGATCTTACGCTTCTTTTCGGGATCTGCAACACCTGCAAGAAGATCAAGGAAGCGGTCTGTAGCATCTACATAAACGAGATTTGCATCGAGTCCGTTTCTGAAGACCTCGATAACCTGCTCACTCTCGCCTTTTCTCATGAGACCGTGGTTAACGTGAACGCACACAAGCTGTTTGCCGATAGCCTTGATAAGAAGCGCGGCAACAACAGAGCTGTCAACACCGCCGGAAAGTGCCAAAAGCACCTTCTTGTCGCCAACCTGGGCGCGGACTTCCGCTATCTGCTCCTCAATAAACTTGTCTGCAAGCTCACGAGTGTTGATGCGAGCCATGGATTCTGGACGTACATTGCTGCTCATAATTTTTCCTCCGTTTTTTTGAGGCACGCATAAAGAATGCGCACCAAAGAATTCTTACATACTATGATACCACAAATTCTATTAAATTTCAATAGTTTTAAGAAAAAAATCCGCAAAATATTATGCCGTAAAATTTATATAAAATATACGCCTGTCTGCAGTAAATGTCCGACAGGCGTAAAGCTTTATTTGCTCATTTGTGTTTTTTCAATGGCGCTTATCATGTCAACGCGGGTCTGGTGACGTCCGCCCTCAAATTCCGTGTCAACAAACAGGTCGCATAGCTCAAGCGCAAGTCCTACGCCGACTACACGTCCGCCAAGGCAAAGCACGTTGGAATCGTTGTGAAGTCTGGTGTATTTTACGCTGAATGTATCCGATGCGCAAGCCGCGCGGATTCCGCGATGCTTGTTTGCCGCAATGGACATTCCGATTCCCGTACCGCACACAAGTATGCCACGGTAGCATTCTCCCGACTGTATCTTTTCGCAAAGCGCCGCCGCATAATCGGGATAGTTCACGCTGGCGGTGGAATAGCATCCGAAATCTGCGTATTTTATGCCGCGTTTTTCAAGATGAGCAATAATTTCTTTCTTTAATTCGTATCCGCCGTGATCACAGGCGATGGCAAGTACCTTTTCCATGTGTATTCTCCCTTTTTAATTATTTGCCGGCATTAAGCTTTTCCTCGCGCTCACGCTCAGCCTGTGAAGCACGAAGATAGTGCGCTGACAGCGCAGAATCTGTCTTTGCTACGCCGCATCTGTGCAATTCCTCGCCCACAAGTGCCACTGACAGCGCATTTTGTGGTATAAGAAGCGCAGGTGTCGTAAGTACGGCTATGTCCGTGCCTTCAAAGTGTTTTTTCGCAAGATCGTATCCGTCACCGCAAAGGAAAATGCGACTTATTCCCATTCCGCGGAGCTTTTCATGAAGCTCATCAAGAGGGATCAGCATATCCTCACACAGCCGCTTGCCGTTTTGGAACACAGCAGTGTACACCTGATTTCTTCGCGCGTCCATAACCGGAACAATATATCCGTCGTATCCCTCAAGATTTTTTGCAAGCGCGGCGAGGGTGGAAACACCCACGCAGGGCTTATTTTGGTTAAATGCAAGCCCCTTTATAAGGGAAACTCCGATGCGCACTCCCGTAAAAGAGCCGGGGCCTTCGGAAACGGCATAAAGGTCAATATCATCCGCAGTGAGCGCACATTTTGAAAGCATATTCTCAATCATGGGCAGCATGGTCTCGCTGTGAGTAAGCAGACCGTTCACCGTATAAAGAGAAAGCAAACGCCCGTCTTTAGAGAGCGCGGCGGAAGCTGTGTTAGCCGTAGTATCAATTGCAAGTGTCAGCATTGTTTCGATTCCTGTTTGTTAGTATTTTGTACTTTGTAAATGCCTCAGTCTTCAACAAGCTCGGCACAAATGCGTCTCTCATCGTCGCCAAGCTTTTCTATTGTCACCTTAAGGTATACAGGCGGCAGAGCGTAAGTGATATTCTCGCTCCATTCGGTGATGATAACACCGCGCCCGAAATAATCGTAAAAGCCGATAGAATCAAGGGCATCCTCGTCCTCAATACGGTACATATCAAAATGGAACAGCGGCACTTTACCCTCATATTCGTTGACGATGGTATAAGTGGGACTGCACACATTTTCCCCGGGGGCGATCACCGATGCAAAGCCCCTTGTAAATGCGGTCTTACCTGCTCCGAGATCACCGAACAGTGCTACAAATTCCGTACCGCCCTGAAGAACGTATCTTGCAAGCTCTGCGCCGACGAGTTCTGTCTCGTCGGCGCAGGTTGTGATCTTTTCGATAATTTTCATTAAAACAGACCGGTGATTCTTCCCTCGTCGTCAACATCAATGTTGTACGCCGCAGGGGTCTTCGGAAGTCCGGGCATGGTGAGGATAGTACCTGTAAGAGCTACGATGAACTCAGCTCCGGCAGAAAGTCTTACCTCGCGCACCGTAAGAGTGAATCCCTTAGGTCTGCCAAGCTTTGCAGGATCGTCGGACAGCGAATACTGAGTCTTAGCCATACATACGGGGAACTTCGAATACTTCTCGTCAAGAGCAAGTATCTCGGAGAGCTGCTTTTCAGCGCCTGCCTCGTATACTACGCTGTCTGCACCGTAGATCTCCTTTGCAACGGTTGCGATCTTGTCATTTATGGACATTTCGTCGGGATAGAGCACCTTGAAGCTTGAGGGCTTCTCGCAAGCCGCAACAACCTTCTTAGCAAGCTCAATGCCGCCCTCGCCGCCCTTGGCGAATACTTCGGACAGAGCAAGCTCAGCACCGCGCGCCTCGCAGGCTTTTCTGATAAATTCAAGCTCTGCATCGGTATCGGTGTCGAATCTGTTGAGTGCAACAACAACCGGCACACCGTACTTCTGGAGATTTTCGATATGAGCCTCAAGGTTTACAATACCCTTTTCGAGAGCCGCGATATTCTCAGTCTTAAGCTCGGTCTTGGGAACGCCGCCGTTATACTTCAGCGCACGTACAGTTGCAACAAGAACGATAGCAGAGGGAGCAAGACCTGCCTTGCGGCACTTGATGTCAAGGAACTTCTCAGCACCGAGGTCTGCACCAAAGCCTGCCTCGGTAACGCAGTAGTCACCAAGCTTAAGAGCAAGCTTTGTAGCTCTTATGGAGTTACAGCCGTGAGCGATGTTTGCAAAAGGACCGCCGTGAATGATAGCGGGAGTATTTTCGAGAGTCTGAACAAGGTTCGGCTTGATAGCATCCTTAAGGAGTGCGGTCATAGAGCCTTCAGCCTTGATATCACGTGCATATACGGGAGTGCCGTCATACTTGTATGCAACAAGAATATTTCCAAGACGCTTCTTAAGGTCGGAGATGGACTCTGCAAGGCAGAGGATAGCCATAACCTCGGAAGCAACGGTGATCTGGAAGTGATCCTCGCGAACAACGCCGGAAAGCTTGCCGCCCATGCCGATAACGCAGTTGCGGAGTGCACGGTCATTGGTGTCGGTGCAGCGGATAACAACTACGCGGCGAGGGTCGATGCCAAGCTCGTTGCCCTGCTGGAGATGATTGTCAAGGATAGCGCAGAGAAGATTGTTTGCCGCGGTGATAGCGTGGAAGTCACCGGTGAAATGGAGGTTGATGTCCTCCATGGGTACTACCTGAGCATATCCGCCGCCTGCCGCGCCGCCTTTAACGCCGAACACCGGACCGAGAGAAGGCTCGCGAAGCGCGATAACGGTCTTCTTTCCGATCTTCTCCATTGCCATTCCGAGACCTACGGATGTGGTGGTCTTGCCCTCACCTGCGGGGGTGGGGTTGATAGCGGTAACAAGTATAAGCTTACCGTAGGGCTTGTCGGCGGTACGCTTGATAAACTCGTCGTTTATCTTCGCCTTGTACTTACCGTAGTACTCAAGCTCGTCCTCGGTAACGCCAAGCTTTTCGGCAACCTTGCCGATTGGAAGCATCTTAGCTTCCTGTGCGATCTGAATGTCTGTTTTCATAGTAAATCTCCTTATAGAAAGGAAGTTGTATTCCTTTCTCCACATAAAAGTATTCTTATGGGTATATTATAGCACAAACGGAACTTTCGGTCAATAGTAAATTAAATTTTATTTACAAAATTGTCTGCTCAAACATTATAATAGTAATTAAGCACCCATATTTTGGTCAAAACTATTGAAAAATAAAAAATATTATGATAAAATATAAGAAGTAGTAAAATTACAGAGGTAAATCCATGATACGCATGATTCCAAACATTCTGACCGTTCTTCGCATAGTCGGCAGTCTTTTTCTTATATTTATAAAGCCGCTCACCGCGGTATTTTACGTCATTTACACCCTCTCAGGCTTAACGGATGTGCTTGACGGCTTCATCGCGCGCCGCTTTAATGCTTCCTCCGAGCTTGGAAAGAAGCTTGACAGCGCGGCAGACCTGC
>CAJGCT010000055.1 GCA_904501985.1 uncultured Clostridia bacterium | reverse complement strand
TGCCCATATCCTGCATAAGAAGGCACATTTCGCTTATTGCTTCATAAGAAACGTCGAATGGCTTGGCGATATGATAATTCTTCTGCTTGGGAACAACAACGCCGAGACCCTCAGTTGCACTGTTCCAATAAGACTGCTTTGCATCCACCATAGCACTGATTTCACGTCCGCTGACCTCCCAGCCAACCTGATCGAAAAGGTAAAATTCAAATTCGGGGAGAATAAGCATGGTATCAGCAACACCGCTCTTTTTCATCTCCTCAACAGCCGCACGGACGATATTGCGCGGATACTGCGGAAGCGGACGGTTTTCGGGGGTGTCGATTATCATTGCGTTACCGGTCATAGAGAGTGTGGGAATATCGCAGAACGGATCAATAACAGCTGTATCCGGATCGGGAATAAACACCATGTCGCTCTTTTCAACTACCGCATAGCCGTAGTTTGAAGCATCAAAGCCGATACCGCTCTTCATTGTGTCTTCGGAAAAATTCTGTGCAGGGATAGTAACATGGCGGTACTGACCGTTGATGTCCACCATCTTGAAATCCACCATTTTGATGCCGTTGTCACGGATCATCGTCATAATGTCCTGTACGCTCTTGCTCATTTTGTATACCATTCCTTCCTAAAATTGTAATGGGTTTTGTAATATAAATATCATACTACATTTTTTTTGAAATAACAATGCCATAGGAAATTTTTTAACATTTATTTTACTTTTTGATCGGATAGTCCGGAATTTTTACCAAAGCACTTGACAAAAACAGTAAAATATATTATAATGTTAAAAATCAAGCTTCATAAAGGCTGTGACGTGGACGGTGGGATTAGATTCCGAAAAGCGTCAGACTTCCGTCTGCGTTTTTGTGTTGTACCGCGTATTTTGGGCATTACACCCGTCCCAAGGCAAACGCTTTGGGATGGGGATTTTTATTAAATTACAGAATCATGGCACGGATTATGCCATATTACCTAAGGAGCAATTATCATGATGGATTCAAGCAAATACGCGGCGAGCTATTATCCGGCTCCTGCGGGATACAGTAAATGGGCACTGAAAGATCATATAGAAACTGCACCCGTATGGTGTTCTGTTGATATGCGTGACGGAAACCAGAGTCTCGTTATACCAATGAGCCTTGAGGAAAAGCTTGAATATTTCAAGGTACTGCTTGATGTGGGTTTCAAGGAGATCGAAGTGGGATTCCCTGCTGCAAGCGATACGGAATACGATTTTCTGCGTACACTCATAGACAACTCCATGATTCCCGATGACGTTACCGTGCAGGTGCTTACCCAGTGCCGTGAGCACATAATAAGAAAAACCTTTGAAGCGTGTCAGGGTGCCCCGAAAGCCATAATACATTTCTATAATTCTCTGAGCGTTGCACAGCGCGAGCTGGTATTTAAAAAATCCAAGGAAGAAATAAAAAAGATCGCCACAGACGGCGCAAAACTTGTAAAACGGCTTGCAGGTGAATACGACGGCTCGTTCCGATTCGAATATTCCCCCGAAAGCTTCACCGGCACAGAGCCGGAATACGCCCTTGAGGTGTGCAATGCGGTTCTTGATATCCTTGAACCGTCGGAAGATAACAACGTTATAATAAACCTGCCTGTGACGGTCGAAATGAGTATGCCTCATGTATATGCAAGCCAGGTTGAGTATATAAGCGAAAACCTTAAGTACCGCGAGCACGTCACCCTCTCGCTCCATCCGCACAATGACCGCGGCACGGGCGTTGCGGACACCGAGCTTGCACTTCTTGCAGGCGCACAGCGTGTTGAGGGCACTCTTTTCGGCAACGGAGAGCGCACCGGCAACGTTGATATAATAACTCTCGCCATGAATATGTACTCTCACGGAATTGACCCCGGGCTTGATCTTTCCGATATGCCAAGACTTGTGGAAAAATACGAAAAATGCACCCGTATGCGTGTATATGAACGCTCACCCTATGCAGGCGAGCTTGTGTTTGCCGCCTTTTCCGGCGGTCATCAGGATGCCATTGCCAAGGCTATGAAGCACCGCGAAGAAAACGAGATTCACGGTTGGGATATTCCCTACATTCCAATCGACCCGAGAGATATTAACCGCACATACGATTCGGACGTAATACGGGTCAATTCTCAAAGCGGCAAGGGCGGAATCGCTTACCTTTTGGAGCAGGCATACGGCTACGTTCTCCCTGCCGGAATGCGTGACGATCTCAGCTACAGGTGCAAGAGCATTTCCGACCATGAGCACAAGGAGCTTAAAGCCCATGAGGTGCTGAGCATATTCAAAAAAAGCTATTTTCTCGAACCCGACTCGGATATCAATGTGCTTGATATGCATTTTCACCGTGTGGGAAACGTGGTGGAATCGGAAATCACCTTTACGAAAAACGGAAGCACCGCTACCATTCACTGCTCGGGCAACGGTTCGCTTGACGCGGCGAGCAATGCGCTGAAGGAATTTACAGGTGCTGACTACGAACTGCTTATCTACAACGAGCACAGTATGCAGGAGCACGGTTCGGGAAGTATCGCGGCGGCTTACATCGGAATAAAGGACAGCGAGGGGAACATGAGCTTCGGTGCAGGTACTGACACCGATATTATCCACGCCTCGGTTGATGCGCTGATCGCCGCCTACAACAACATGATAAAGAAGTCATAAATACAGAAAAACTTAAATGAAAGGCTAAACAAATGCTGTTATCAGGATCGGATATCATTATTAAAGTTCTGCTTGAACAGGGATGCGACACCGTATTCGGCTATCCGGGCGGACAAATACTGAACGTCTACGATTCGCTTTACAAATACAAGGATAAAATACGCCATATTCTTACAGCCCATGAGCAGGGAGCGGCACACGCCGCAGACGGCTACGCAAGAGCTACGGGCAAGCCGGGCGTTGTAATCGCCACATCCGGTCCCGGCGCAACAAATCTTGTAACGGGCATTGCCACAGCACATATGGACTCCGTTCCCCTTATCGCCATAACGGGAAATGTGGCAACACACGATATCGGCTACGACAGCTTTCAGGAGCTTGATATCACCGGCGTAACACTGCCAATAACAAAGCACAACTATTTTGTTGACACTCCCGAGGAGCTTGCGGACACCATACGTGAGGCATTTCGTATTGCAATCTCCGGAAGACCCGGACCTGTACTTATAGACGTACCAAAAGATGTTCAAACGGCATTCTGTGAATACGAGGAGAAGCCGGCGGTAAAACCGAATGCACCGTTTGCCGCCAAGGATATGCGAATCGAAGCGGCGGCTGAGTGTATCAACAGCTCCAAACGCCCGTACATATATTTCGGCGGCGGAATCATTCGCGGCGGAGCGCAGGAAGAAATGCTTGCGTTAGCAGAGCTTTGCGACGCGCCCATGGGATGCTCCCTTATGGGACTTTCCGCCATTCCTACCGACCACCCCCGATTCCTCGGTATGCAGGGGATGCACGGTCACTTCGCCGCATCGAAAGCGATGGAAAGTGCGGACTGCATAATTGCGCTGGGCGTAAGATTCAATGACCGCGTAACGGGCAACAGACTGAATTTTGCAAAAAACACAAAAATAGTTCACATAGATATTGACGGCTCAGAGCTGTCAAAGTCCCTCTGCGATGCCCACGGACTTCGCGCAGACCTGAAATGCACGCTTCAAAAGCTCATTCCACTTATAAAGCAAACGCGGCACATAAAATGGCGTGAAATTATTTCGGAAATAAGAGCCGAGGGCGAGAAATTCACCGACGATCGGAGCGGAATGACTCCCAAAAATATCATTGCGACACTTCAAAAATATGTTGGTGATAATACACCTGTCATAACGGACGTTGGTCAGCACCAGATGTGGACAGCACAGTATCTTGTGCAAAAAACAGTTCGCCGCTTTATCACCAGCGGCGGTCTTGGCACTATGGGATTCGGCATGGGTGCCGCTATGGGAGCGGCGATAGGATGCGGTGAGCGCGCCATTCTTGTAAGCGGAGACGGAAGCTTCGGCATGAGTCTCCATGAGCTTGCAACAGCCGTGACCTACAGCATTCCTTTGACAATACTCATAATGAACAACGGCGTTCTCGGAATGGTTCATCAGTGGCAGAACCTGTTCTTCGACAAACGCTACTCCTGCACCGAGCTTGACCGAAAAACCGACTTCGTGAAGTTGGCAGAGGCATTCGGCGCATCGGGCGAGACTGTAACAACTCTCTCACAGCTTGATGCGGCACTTGCAAAAGCCTCCTCCGGCGCATCTCCCTACATTATCGACTGCAGAATTTCAAAAGATGAGCTGGTTTTCCCCATGCGTCCGCCGGAAGGCTCATCGGACGATATTATTTTAAAATGAGGTAATCGGACATGGAAAACGAGACAATGAGATATACAGTGGCAGTGCTTGTACTTAACAAATTCGGCGTACTCAACAGAGTAACAAGTATGTTTCGCCGCCGCCGCTTCAATATCAGTGCTCTTACTGTAAGTGAGACCGAATCTGCGGAATATTCCCGTATTACGGTAAGATTCGACGGTGATGAGCTTAATAAGGAGCAGCTTATAAATCAGCTTTACAAGCTGCCCGACGTATGCTATATCAGAGAGCTTTCCGAGGATAATTCCGTAAGCTCCGAGCTTATGCTCATCAAAATGGAAAACAATACCGAAACCAGAGATGATATTCTCACCGCCGCATCCGCATTTGATGCAAAAACCGTGGAATATTCCCGTGACGCAATGGTATTTGAGCTTACAGGCTCAAGCCGCAAGATTGACGACTTTATCGACCTTATGCGCGACTATACCATACTTGAAATCTGCCGCACGGGCATAGTTTCTCTTGAAAAAGGCAGTACGACAATAAGAAAGGTCACAAACCTTTAAGGAACTCTGCCATAAATAAAATTCCACTAAAAAAACACCGTCGGTATTCGATACCGACGGTGTTTTTTGCACGGTAATTATATTCTCATTGCCTTGTCAACGCCAACAGAGCAAATAATAGCCTGCGCGTCACTGCGCATACCAAGCTCACGGTTGACATTCTCCATCAGCGTGTCGCGAATGGTATCCGGCACCATGATAGCCACGATATCACGCTCTTCTTCAAGAGTAATACCGAGAAGCTCGCCTGATTCATTGTCAGCAAGGTTTGCCTTTATCACTGTTCCGCCTGTAGCACCTGCCTTGCGTGCCGCCTGCATAACTTCGTCGGCATATCCGCGATTTACAGCTATAAGCACCAAGCTGTGCTTGTATTCATTCTTCATAGTTATATCTGCCTCCTGTACACTAAGCTTGCTCGCCGCGCGGGATGCAAGCACCGCAGTAAGATTATTTATTGCGCTAAGTGGGATTACCATCATTATGCCATGACCGCGTCCAAGCGTTGGATTACTTTCAAGCTCCATTGTGAAGCTCTCTGCCGCACGTCTTGCGGCAAGGCTTACTACGATGTCCTTATCTCTCGAACCGATACCGAGAATATCCATCATTTCGCTTGATGCAGTTCCCTGTCCCACCGCTCTCAGATGCCACACAATTCCATGAGAATTAAGGGAATTAACAATAAACGAGCCTTCTCCACGTTTGGTGATAGTCAAAAGAAGCATCATTCTCTCACTCATCTTACCGCCTCCCTCTCATCATCAAAGTAAATAATACTGTCGTCTATATTTCCAAGCTCAGTCGCCGCCTGCTTATGTCTTGCTCTTCTGCGAAGCTCGGCAAACAATCCGATACACTGTATAGTTATAAGCGGCGTTATGGCTACCATAGCCACGATACCGAAAGCATCGGTAAGAATGTTTCCGCCAAGTGCCGCGCAGGCACCTGTGGCAAAGGGCAAAATGAACGTGGTGGTCATAGGACCGCTGGCAACTCCGCCGGAGTCAAACGCCACGCCCGTATACAGCGGCGGTACGAAAAAGCTGATTGCAAGCGATATAACATATCCGCCAACCATAAACGGGAACAGCGGAATACCGGTAAGTACACGGAGCATCGCGATTCCAACCGAGCAGGCAACACCAACGGAAAGACCGATACCGATAGTTCCCTGCCTTATAGTACCGTTTGATATTTCCTCAACCTGTTTTTTCAGCACGTGAACAGCCGGCTCTGCCGCAACGGTAAACCAGCCAATAAGCATACCCACAGGAATGAGTATATACGCAAATTTACTCTCTGCAAGCTTTTCACCGATGAGCTGACCGGCAGGCATGAAGCCTACATTTGCCGCACAGAGAAACAGAACAAGTCCAATGTAGGTATATACAAAACCAATGATGGCTCTCGGAAGCTCGTTTCCGTGAAAACGCTTAAAAATAAGCTGAAACAGGATAAACACCGCTACGATCGGCAAAAATGCCACAAGCACTTCATATGCGTAGTGGGGTATTTCACGGGCTATGTACATAAACGCATCCTTGGTTGTGGCAAATGATGCCTCAAAAGTCTCATGGGCATATGCCTGTGCAGATGACGGCATAAACAAACTGAGCACCATTACCGACATAATAGGTCCAACACTGCACAGTGCAACCGTACCAAAGCTTTCCTCACCGTGATGGGAGCCGTGCACGGAAGCCATACCTGCACCAAGTGCCATTATAAACGGAACTGTTATAGGACCGGTGGTAACTCCTCCGGAATCAAAAGCGGTAGGAACAAAATTCGCCGGTGCAAAGCAGGCGAGCACCAGAACCACAGCATAAAACGCCATCAAAAGATAGCTGAGCCGCACACCGAATTTGGTGCGGAGCATGGATATTACCATAAATATGCCAACGCCAATGGCAACCGACATTATCAGCACCATGTTGTCAACAGCCGGCATAAGCTCAGCCAGCACCTGAAGGTCCGGCTCGGCAATAGTTATAAGAACACCGAGCACAAAGCATACAACAAGCTTTATAAAATTGCGCTTTGAGCGGCTCATTGTAGCACCGATTCCCGCGCCAAGCGGCTGCATCGCCATACCTGCACCCATAGTAAACAAACTCATGCCGAATATCAGCGCAACAGAACCGAAAATAAACAGAGTCAGCACACCGGGGGCTATAGGCACGATAGTAATACTTAAAACAAGCACTATCGCCGCTATAGGCAGGACAGATGTAACCGATTCCATAATTTTTCCCTTAAAAATCCCAACACACCTCCACAAATCCGAAAAAACCGGAGTTTACACACGAAAAAGCGGCTGATGTCAGCGCATCCCGCCGCGATTTTTTGCTATTATAATTATTGTAACATACGCGGCACAAAATTGCAAGGATTTGTTTGTTACGGAAATGTAAAAATCGCTCTCCCATATCAAAAAAATCCTGCCTCACTTATGTGAAGCAGGATTTTTTTGATTATTTCCATTTATATCCGCCGGCAAGAAGCGTCACCTGCTCCGCACCAACATTAAGAAGACCGCCCTCGGTTGTACCGATGCGCTCTTCCCCATCGGGAAGCAGTATCTTGCAATCGCATGGCTTAAGTGCAGTCATAAAGGGAATGTGTCCTGCCATTACAGCAAGCTCCCCCTCGATTCCGCGCACATCTAACTTTACCGCCTCACCATCGAACATATCGCCGTCGGGAGTGGATATTTTCAGCTTGAATACGTTCATTTCACGCCACCGTCTTAGGCATTGGCATTTTCTTTTGCCTTAGCAACAGCCTCGTCTATTGTACCTACGAAAAGGAACGCAGACTCAGGAAGATCGTCGTGCTTACCGTCGATTATCTCCGCAAAGCCGCGGATAGTTTCCGAAAGCGGAACGT
The DNA here is from genome assembly GCA_904501985.1 of uncultured Clostridia bacterium. GTDB lineage: Bacteria > Bacillota > Clostridia > Oscillospirales > CAG-272 > Flemingiibacterium. The sequence continues at coordinate 793 of CAJGCT010000055.1, read as the reverse complement.
ACTTGCCTGCAAAGCCGGTGAACTTTTCGCCAACAGTGAAGGGCTGGGAGAGGAAGCGCTGGATCTTTCTCGCTCTGCCTACAAGCAGCTTGTCGTCGTCGGAAAGCTCGTCCATACCCATGATCGCGATAATGTCCATGAGTTCCTTGTAACGCTGAAGTATTCTTTGCACCTCACGGGCAACACGGTAATGCTCCTCACCGAGTATCTCGGCGGAAAGTATACGGGACGTAGATTCAAGAGGGTCAACAGCGGGATAAATACCCTGAGATGCTATGCCTCTCGAAAGAACGGTAGTTGCGTCAAGGTGCGCAAAGGTTGTTGCCGGAGCGGGGTCGGTAAGGTCGTCCGCCGGCACATATACCGCCTGAATAGAGGTGATAGAACCGCGCTTTGTGGAAGTGATACGCTCCTGAAGCGCACCCATCTCCGTTGCAAGCGTGGGCTGATAGCCTACCGCAGAGGGCATACGTCCGAGAAGCGCGGAAACCTCGCTTCCTGCCTGTGTGAATCGGAAAATGTTGTCGATAAACAGAAGCACATCCTGTCCCTCTGTATCACGGAAATATTCCGCCATGGTAAGACCGGAAAGTCCTACTCTCATTCTTGCTCCGGGCGGCTCGTTCATCTGACCGTACACAAGTGCGGTCTTGTCGATAACGCCCGACTGTATCATTTCGTTGTACAGGTCATTTCCCTCACGGGTACGCTCGCCAACACCTGTAAATACGGACAGACCGCCGTGTTCTTTAGCGATATTGTTGATAAGCTCCATAATAAGAACGGTCTTACC
>CAJGCT010000054.1 GCA_904501985.1 uncultured Clostridia bacterium | reverse complement strand
TAACGTTGCTTGGGGTACTGTTCAGAAGGTTACAGAGCTTGGCGGTAAGGTAGTTACCATTTCCGGACCCGATGGCTATATCTACGATAAGGACGGTATCAATACCCCCGAAAAGATCGCGTTCATGACCGAAATGCGTGCTTCCTGCCGCAACAAGGTTCAGGACTATGCAGATAAGTTCGGTGTTCCTTTCTTCGCAGGCAAGAAGCCTTGGGGCGAAAAGGTTGACGTTATCATGCCTTGCGCAACCCAGAACGAGGTTAATCTCGAAGATGCTAAGGTTATGGTTGCAAACGGTCTTAAGTACTATGTTGAGGTTTCCAATATGCCTACCACCAACGAGGCTGTTGCGTACCTTAAGGCAAACGGCGTAGTGGTTGCTCCCTCCAAGGCAGTAAATGCCGGCGGTGTTGCAGTTTCCGGTCTCGAAATGAGCCAGAACTCCATGCGTTACAGCTGGACCGCAGAGGAAGTTGACGCAAAGCTTAAGCAGATCATGAAGAACATCTACGACAGCTCTGTTAAGGCAGCTAAGGAATACGGCATGGAAGGCGACCTTGTTGCAGGTGCTAACATTGCAGGCTTCCTTAAGGTTGCTGATGCTATGAAGGCTCAGGGTATCGCGTACTAATAATTCTGTACATAAAAGTAAGCAGTTCACAGGATATTGTGAACTGCTTGTTTTTTATAGCTTCTCCGGGAGCTTTGTTATAAGCTCGCCCATAAACGAGGCGTCGCCTATTATGTTTGGGATGATTTTGTGTGACTTTACATCGTAATCAACGATGGAGACAGAGGCATTGGGTACCCAAGTGAGAGATGTTATGGCTGAGAGCGGCAGACCGCGCCATTCGTACTCAAGAGCGCGTATGGGCGTGGCGTGGGTTGCTATGAGCAGCGTCTTTCCGTCATTTTCGGCGGCAAGCTTCCATACCGTATCTGACACTCTTGCGGCAAGCTCGGCGACACTCTCTCCGCCGTCGGGGCGCGAGGCGGCAAGATCAGTGAGCCAGACACCGAAGCTTTCGGAGAATTTGCTGGCAAGCGTTTCAAAAGGGCAGTCTTCCCATTCTCCGGCGTATATTTCCCGAAGTCCTGCACACGGAATCGGTACAAGACCGTGAGGGGCGGATATTATTCTGCCGGTTTCATAGGCTCTTACAAGATCGCTTGCATAGGCGGCATCAATGTGAGTATCTTTAAGATATTTGGCAGTCAATTTTGCCTGCTCCACGCCGCGCTCTGTGAGAGCACCGTCTGTGTGACCGTAGAATCGCCTCCACAAATTGCCCGTGCTTTCTCCGTGTCTGACAAATATCATTCGCGTCACTTGTCATTATCCCCCTTGTATTTGTTCAATAGTATTTTAGCATACTTGTCAGGTTAAGTCAAGGGCAGCGCAGGATAATTTTATCTGCGTTTGTTTTTCATATACCGATATTTTTCACCCGAATGCACGCAAATTTTTTCATTTTATCCGGAAAATATGGTGACAAACGGAAAAATATCTGATATAATAAAGCTATAGGTGCAAAAAACGCGTTTTAAAGGAGTATGACAATGTATCAGAAGGATATTCATAAAATCTGGCTTGCTACGGGCAGCGAAAAGGTATACCTCGAACCGTCTATGGCAAATCGTCACGGTCTTATTGCCGGTGCGACGGGTACAGGTAAGACGGTAACCTTGAAGGTGCTGGCGGAATCGTTCAGTGATATGGGAGTTCCCGTATTTGTAGCCGATATCAAGGGCGATCTTTCGGGAATGTGTGCTCCCGGCACTGAAAACAAGCATATACGCCGCAGTATTGATACCATGGGGATTACCGACTTTAATTATACTTCGTATCCCGTGCAGTTCTGGGATGTATACGGAAAGCAGGGGCTTCCTGTGCGTACAACTATATCTGAAATGGGACCGGAGCTGCTTGCAAGACTTCTCGGACTTAACGATACCCAAAGCGGTGTGCTTCGCATAGTGTTCCGCGTTGCCGATGATAAGGGTCTTATGCTTATTGACCTTAAAGACCTCAGAGCTATGGTACAGTATGTTGGCGACAATGCAAAAGAATATAAGCTGACCTACGGCAACATTTCACCGCAGTCGGTAGGAGCAATACAACGTGCGCTTCTTACGCTTGAGGATGAGGGCGGAGAGATATTTTTCGGTGAACCGTCTCTTGAGCTTGCCGATTGGGTAGACCTTGCGGAGGACGGCCGCGGAATGATGAATATTCTTGAGTGCTCCGAGCTGTTCCAGCATCCTCTGCTTTACGGCACATTCCTTTTGTGGATGCTCTCCGAGATATACGAGATGCTCCCCGAAGCCGGTGATCTTGAAAAGCCGAAGCTTGCATTTTTCTTTGATGAAGCGCATCTTCTCTTTGATGATGCTCCAAAGGCACTTGTTGAAAAGGTGGAGCAGGTTACAAGACTCATACGCTCCAAGGGCGTCAGTGTTTGGTATATAACTCAGAATCCTACGGACATTCCCGACAGTGTCCTTGGACAGATAGGCAACCGCGTACAGCACGCTCTTCGCGCATACACGCCTAACGATCAAAAGGCACTTAATGCCGCGGCGAAATCCTTCAGAACCAATCCGAACTTCAACACCGCCGAAGCTATACAGGCGCTTGGAGTTGGCGAAGCACTTGTGTCTGTGCTTGACTCTGACGGTGTGCCGTCTGTTGTTGAGAGAGCCAATATCCTTCCGCCCAAAAGCAGTATGAAAGCAGTTGACGGAATACTTCTGCAAAGCGTGGTACTTGCAAGCTTGCTCAGAGACAAATATGCTGCCGAGGAGGACCGCGAATCCGCATTCGAACAGTTAAACGAGGAGCGTGAGGAAGCGGCTAAAGCAGAGGCTGAGGCTAAGGCAAAGGAAGAAAAAGAAAAGGAAAAAGCCGAAAAGGCAAAATCCGCCAAGAAAAAGACAAGCAGCGGCAGAAAGAAGACCACGGCGTTTGAACGGGCGGTAAACAGTACCGCCAACACAATCGGACGTGAGGTTGGCAAAAAGATTGTTCGCGGAATTTTTGATACATTTTTCAAATAAGCGTATTTTCTTTGGCAGGATGCAGATACAAAAAACAGGTGTAGAAAAAAACCTGCGATTTTTGTTGAAATTGCAGAAAAAACCTTATAATATCACCGATTATTAAGAAACTGTTGACAAAATCTGTCGAATATGATATATTAGATGTGGCAAAAAATATTTTCGACTCTAAAATAAAAAAACGGAGGTACATTCAAAATGAAACTCGTCTATGGAGTCAAGGACAAACCTAAATTCGGTCAGCTGATCGTTTTTGCGATTCAGCAGCTTCTCGCAATTATGGCGGCGACTATTGCTGTTCCCGCTATTGTCGGGAACGGTATGACTGCTTCCGCCGCACTTTTCGGTGCCGGTGCGGGTACGATCATTTATCAGCTGTTTACCAAATTCCGCAGTCCCGTATTTCTCGGTTCATCCTTTGCTTTCATCGGTTCGATGTCAGCTGCATTTGCCGGTGCGGCATCCATGTCCCTTGGATATCTCGGACTTCTCATCGGTGCACTTTTGGCAGCTCTGGTATATGTAGTCATTGCCATTGTGGTTAAGATTGCAGGTGTTAACTGGATCAATAAGCTTATGCCGCCTGTTGTTATCGGTCCTACGGTTGCACTTATCGGTCTGTCTCTTGCAGGCGCGGCTGTTAAGGATGTATTCTCCTACGGTCCTCAGGACGGCAACGGCGCATTTATCATGACCACCAATATTTGGGCATCGTTTGTGTGTGCGCTCGTTACACTGATAGTTGTTATCCTTTGCTCTGTTTACGGTAAGAAGATGACAAAGCTTATTCCGTTTATTATCGGTATTCTTGCCGGATATGCGGCAGGTCTTGTATTTACACTTATCGGCGTGGCTACTGACAATGCAGCACTTCAGGTTATTGATTTCGCTCCATTTAAGGCACTTGTTGCAGATGGTGTAACTCTTAAGACCTTCCTTGCTGTTCCCGAATTTACATTCCTTGAGGCCATTAAGGGTGCTGATACCTTTGAGTGGTCCTATGTTGCAACTGTTGCGGTTGCGTATGTTCCTGTTGCTTTCGTTGTGTTTGCAGAGCATATTGCAGACCACAAGAACCTTTCTTCCATCATTGAGCATGATCTTCTTGAAGAACCCGGTCTCCACCGCACACTTCTCGGTGACGGTATCGGTTCTTTTGTAGGAGCAATTTTCGGCGGATGCCCCAACACCACATACGGCGAGTCTGTAGGCTGTGTGGCTATTACAAGAAATGCTTCTGTTGTTACCATCACCACCACTGCGATCATGAGCATACTTATCGCATTTGTGTCTCCTTTTGTTGCATTCCTTGATTCTATTCCGGGATGCGTAATGGGCGGCGTATGCATTACCCTTTACGGATTTATCGCAGTATCCGGTCTTAAGATGATCCAGAAAGTAAATCTTGAAAATAACGCAAATCTTTTCACCGTTTCGGTTATACTTATTTGCGGTATCGGCGGTATGACCATGGCTATCGGTAAGGTAACTATTACCGCAATTGCCTGCGCTCTTATCCTCGGTATTATCGTGAACCGTATTGTTTCCAAAGCAAAGGACAGTGAGGAATAATGAAAAACGTAACAATTTTCGATCATCCGCTGATACAGCATAAAACTACTATCATGCGTATGAAATCTACATCCAATAAAGAGTTCCGCGAGAATGTTGAGGAAATCACCATGCTCATGTGCTACGAAGCACTTCGCGATCTTCCGCTTTGTGATGTGGAGATCGAAACTCCCATTAAAAAGACCACCCAGAAGATGATAAAGGGTAAGAAGCTTGCTGTTGTGCCGATCCTGCGTGCAGGACTCGGTATGGTTAACGGTCTTCTTAATCTCGTACCGTCTGCTAAAGTAGGTCATATCGGTATGTACCGCGACGAGGAGACCTTGCAGCCTCATCCCTATTACTGCAAGCTTCCTGCGGATATTGAGGAAAGACTCATCGTAGTCGTCGACCCCATGCTTGCAACCGGCGGCTCTGCGTGTGATGCTATTGCACAGATCAAAGAGAAGGGTGGACGGCATATCAAATTCCTTTGCCTTATCGCCGCTCCTGAGGGTATTGAGGCTCTCTCAAAGGCTCATCCCGATGTTGAAATCTACTGTGCAAACGTTGACGAGTGCCTTAATGAGAACGGATATATCGTACCCGGTCTCGGAGACGCGGGCGACCGTATTTTCGGAACAAAATAAGAAATAAGTATCGGCAATCGCCGGGAGTAAATCTCCCGGCGATTCTTTTCATTTATAATTGTGGGTATGCTGTTTAGTTGGTTATTCTAACTAATCACATTGTTACATTATTGTAAAAAATACACTATGAATATTGAAATAACACCTGATTTAGGGTATAATATTTAGGTTCCAACTGATTTGTATATTTTTCCAGAGAAGGGGTGTTACATTTGATAAAACGTCTTGCGGCATGTGTGCGAGAGTATAAGCTGCCGACGGTGCTTACGCTGATTTTTATTGTCTGTGAGGCAATAATCGAAACATTTATCCCATTTATTACCGTAGATCTTGTGAATAGCATAAAAGACGGTGCTATGATGGATACGATTATAAAAACGGGACTTCTGCTTGTTTTGATGGCGGGGCTCTCTCTCACCTGCGGCGGTGTGGCAGGCTTTACCTGCGCCAAGGCATCGGCGGGATTTGCAAAAAATCTGCGCCATGATATTTTTCGCCGCATCCAAACCTATTCGTTTGAGAACGTGGACAAATTCTCCGCTACATCGCTTGTTACCCGAATGACAACCGACGTATCAAACGTACAGATGGCATATATGATGCTTATCAGAACTGCTATACGCAGTCCGCTTATGTTTATATTCTCCATTGTTATGGCGTATGTAATGGGCGGTGCGCTTGCAACCACCTTTGTGGTTGTTGTTCCGTTTCTTATATGCGGTCTCTTTTTTGTCAGCCGCAAGGCAATGCCTGCTTTCAGACGAGTCTTTCGCAAATATGACCGTCTTAACGAGTCAATCGAAGAAAATGTGCGTGCTATGCGCGTTGTAAAGGGATTTTCCAGAGAAGACCACGAAAAGAGCAAATTTTTAACTGCCGCAGACGATATACGCCGCGACTTTACAAAAGCTGAGCGTATTGTGGCGCTTAATACGCCTATCATGCAGATATGCCTGTATTTCAACATGATCTTTGTGCTTTTTGTAGGCTCAAAAATGATCATAACAAGCGGCGGAACGGAAATATATGTGGGTCAGATATCCGCAATGCTGACATACGGTATGCAGATACTTATGTCGCTTATGATGCTCTCCATGATCTACGTAATGCTCACCATGTCGTCAGAGTCCATCAAGCGTATATATGAGGTGCTTTCCGAGGAGCCGGCACTGAAAAATCCGAAGAATGCTGCAATACAGGTGAAGGACGGCTCGGTGGAATTTACGGATGTACGATTCAAGTATTCCAAAAAAGCCGAGAGATTTGCACTTGACGATATAGATTTGAAGATCGAATCGGGCATGACTGTCGGTATTCTCGGCGGTACGGGCTCAAGTAAATCCACCCTTGTTCAGCTTATTCCGCGCCTTTACGACACTACCGAGGGATGTGTTCGTGTGGGCGGTGTTGATGTCCGTGATTATGACCTTGATACACTTCGCGGTGCAGTTGCAATGGTGCTTCAGAAGAATCTTCTGTTCTCCGGCACGATCAAAGAAAATCTTAAATGGGGCAATGCCGATGCCACTGACGAGGAGATCGCCGAGGCTTGCCGTCTTGCGCAGGCAGAGGAATTTATCCTCTCTTTCCCGGACGGCTATGATACCAAAATAGAACAGGGCGGCTCCAACGTTTCGGGCGGTCAGAAACAGCGTTTGTGTATTGCACGCGCGCTTCTTAAGAAGCCCAAAATACTCATTCTTGACGACTCAACAAGCGCCGTTGATACAAAAACGGATATGCTCATACGTGAAGGCTTCAAACGCTATATTCCCGAAACCACAAAAATTATAATCGCTCAGCGTGTGGCATCTGTAGAGGATGCAGACATGATAATTGTTATGGACAACGGAAAGATATCAGCTCTCGGACGTCATGATGAGCTTCTCAGGACAAGCGATATCTACCGTGAGGTATATACTCAGCAGACGAAAGGAGGGGACAGCAATGAATAACCCGAAGGAAAATGTTAAGCCCCCCAAGCGAAAGCTTGATATGGGTACGCTTGGGCGTATTCTTAAGCTGCTTATAGAGTGTTATCCGAGGCTCGTTCCCCTAACAGCGGTATGTATTCTGTTTGCCGCAGTGGTAGCTTCAATTCCGTCGCTTTTTATACAGCGCGTTCTTGCGTCAATTGAAAAATGGTATGTTACACGTGATTTTGCAAGTGCCAGCACCGAGATACTTCCGCTTATATTCACACTTGGCGGCATATATGTGGTATCTCTCATTGCTGTGGCTGTCCATTCTCAGCTTATGGCATATATCACTCAGGGCTTTCTCAGTAAGATGAGAATAAAAATGTTTGAGGGAATGCAGAATCTTCCCATCAGTTATTTTGACACAAACAAGCATGGCGATATCATGAGTCACTACACCAACGACATTGATACGCTCCGTCAGCTTGTATCACAGTCACTTCCCGCACTTCTTCAGTCGGCTGTAATAGTTGCGGTTGTGTTTTTCATTATGCTTTGGTACAGCATTCCCATGACGCTTGTGGTAGTTTTGGGAGTGTTTGCCATGATGCTCGTTTCGAAAATGGTTGGCGGCGGTTCGGCAAAATATTTCGTCCGTCAGCAGCAGGCAATAGGTAAGACCGAAGGCTTCATCCAGGAAATGATGAACGGTCAAAAGGTCATTAAGGTGTTCTGCCACGAGGACGAGGCAAACCGCGATTTTGACAGGATAAACGACGCGCTTTATGAGGACAGCTACCGCGCCAATGCCTATGCCAATTCACTTGGGCCGATTATCATGAATATCGGAAACGTGCTGTATGTGCTTATTGCAACCATCGGTGCGCTGTTTATAGTAGCCGGACTGCCGAATTTCAGCATTTCCGGTATGGTGTTCGGCATAAGCCTGCTTGTACCGTTTCTTAATATGACAAAGCAGTTCACAGGAAACATCAACAGCGTGTCTCAGCAGTTTAACGCTATAATTATGGCGATCGCCGGTGCTAAACGCATATTTGCACTTATGGATCAGGAGCCTGAAACGGACGAGGGTTACGTTACCCTTGTAAATGCAAAGATTGATGAGAACGGCAATATTACGGAAACTGCAGAGCGTACAGGAAAATGGGCGTGGAAGCATCCTCACGGTGACGGAACGCTGACCTATACGGAGCTTCGCGGTGACGTAAGACTAAACGAGGTTGATTTCGGTTATGTCGAGGATAAATTGGTGCTCCACGACATTTCCGTATACGCCGAGCCGGGGCAAAAGGTGGCATTTGTAGGTGCTACGGGTGCCGGAAAGACCACCATTACCAATCTTATAAACCGTTTCTATGATATAGATGACGGAAAGATACGCTACGACGGCATCAATATAAACAAGATAAAGAAATCCGACCTTCGCCGTTCTCTCGGCATAGTTCTTCAGGAAACAAACCTGTTCACCGGTACGGTAATGGATAATATCCGATACGGCAGGCTTGACGCTTCCGACGAGGACT
>CAJGCT010000053.1 GCA_904501985.1 uncultured Clostridia bacterium | reverse complement strand
TGAAGGGAGGAAAATAATCTATGAAAATTAAGAAAGAACGAGGTAATTGAATGGGGAAAGTTTTAACCAATGAAGAACGCGAAAAGCGTATGGCAGAAGATATATGGTTGAATTATTTTAACCGTTATCTCTTTGAACACGGCACAATTTCCGAAAAGGAATATAAGAAAATGACCGAGCTGATTGCCATTAGAAAATCGAAACGATCTCCCGAAAGGGATGCAAGGTGAGCATACCCACCTCGGAAGCTACCGCAAGGTGCTTCCGATACATAGCGCCGCCGAAAAAATCTTTTGGCGAATTTCGACTTTTCTATTGCAATTTGAGGTCGGTTGTGGTATAATGAAATCGATAGATGATGATAAAACGAACTTTATAGAAAGGATAACAGTATGGATATATTAAGTATCAGAACAATGCTACGCACGAAATCAATATATGATATTCCTCTGCGAGTAACCTATTACGCACGTGTTTCCTCGGAAACCGACGAACAAATCAACTCGCTCGATAACCAAATAGCGTATTACGAAGATTTAATTAAAAAGAATGCCGCGTGGACTTTCATTCCCGGCTACGTTGATGAAGGACTTTCGGGCATCTCCACGAAGAAAAGAAAGCATTTCAATGAGATGATTGCAGATGCAAAGGAAGGATTGTTCGACCTCATTATTACGAAGGAAATCTCCCGATTTGCTCGTAATACCCTTGACTCTCTGCAACACACAAGAGAGCTTCTCGGATGCGGAGTCGGTGTATTCTTCCAAAACGACAACATCAACACACTTGACGAGGATGCGGAGCTTCGACTTACCATTATGTCCTCTATCGCACAAGACGAGCTTCGCAAGCTGTCCTCACGTGTTAAATTCGGACATCAGCAGGCAATCAAATCAAACGTAGTGCTTGGCAATAGCCGTATCTTCGGATATAAGAAAGAAGATAAACGCCTTGTCATTGACGAGAGCCAAGCACCGATGGTGCGTGACCTATTCCGTCTGTATGCTACGGGCGAATATAGTATGAAGCAGCTTGAAACGCTATTCTACGAACAGGGCTATCGCAATTATAACGGCAACAAGATCGCTCACACCACGATGTCGGGTATTATCTCCAATCCCAAGTATAAGGGATATTACGTTGGCAACAAGGTGCGCATCGTGGATATGTTCACGAAGAAGCAGAAATTCTTACCGCCCGAAGAATGGGTTATGTTCAAGGACGAAACGGGCGAGATCGTGCCTGCCATCGTATCCGAAGAAATATGGGATAAGGCAAACGAGGTGTTGGCTCGTAGAAGCGAGGACGTGAAGAACCGTCAAGGCATCTGCAACCACGCAAATCTGCTCACGGGTAAATTATACTGCGCTCATTGTGGCACGGCATATTATCGCAGAGAATCCAAGAGCAAAGACGGCAAGGTGAACTCCAAATGGGTATGCTCCAATAAAATCAACAACGGCGCGGATGCTTGCCCGTCCTTCCCGATATACGAGGACGAGATCAAGCCCGTATTGTTCGAGGTGTTCAGCGAAACGCGAGTTGAGATTGAAGCTCTGCTGAAAAGTTATGAGGAAATGTTCAGATCAATGGAAGCAGACGATGAAACCACCAAGCAGATGGAAGAACAGCAGCGCATCATAGAACTTGCCGACCAAAAGAAGAACAAGCTCTTGGAGCTTGTTACGACGGGTGCTATTACAACGGCAAATTTCAAATCTATGACCGCAACCTGTGACCGAGAGGTGGAAGAAGCGAAAAGAACTCTCGCGGAGCTTGAGGAACAGTTATTCACCAAGGAGGAATACCGCAAGCATATCGCAGAGGTAAAGGCAAGGCTCGATGCGGCAGTTAGGGATGCAAGCACGGGCGTTATATCAAACGAATTTGTAGCTCAGTATATTGACAAAATCTTCGTCACATTAACCGATGATGATACAGCGAAGCTTGAAATCAAGATATTTACGGGCAAAAGCACTGAAAAATGGCTCAAAAAACTCAGTGCAAGGAGTAGAGGTCGTACGGGTGTCACGATGAAGAAGATGATCGAGAAGTATGAGAACGACCTCAAGGCAGGCAAATAACGCCTAAGCGCCAAACCGCAGGACCTCCTACCTCCCATGGTAGGAGGTCCTTTCATTTCATAATATAAAAATATAAACAATGTGTAAATTCAAAGGAACTCTATTGACAATCACTTGACCGCATGATATAATTTTTATAGACAGGCAGATGTGAAATACGCAGAAAGGAGTCCAAAAATGTAATGAAGCTTGATATCCAAAGCACACTCATCCCCGGCACGGTAATGGATAAAGCAAAAATGGGCAATGTGACAGGCCTTGAATTTCTCAATAAGATTTTCTATATTACCGACGGCATCATGTTATCTCAAATACGTGAAATATGCGGAATCGACGGGACCACTCTCCAAAATTGGACAAAGCGCGGATGGGTGGCAAATGCCAAAAGCAAGAGATACGATAAAAATCAGCTTGCACGCATACTTATAATAAACATGATGCGCGATTCCATGCAGCTCGACCGTATTTCAAAGGTTCTGACATATGTAAACGGTCGTACATCTGATGAAAACGATGATATAATTCCCGAATCCGAGCTTTATGATTATCTTTGCCGCATCATTGACCGTCTGATTAAGGAAGATATTCCGCAGGAAGCAGATAATCTGAGTGATTTAATAAAGCGCGTGCTCGTATCCTACGAGGAACGGATGGCAGGAGCCGCTAAACGTCTCGAAAAAGCCTGCGGTATCATAATAATGACATATTACGCCGCTCTTGTGCATCAGAAGGCAAATAATATGTTTGACGAAGTGTTCTCACGGTAAATATCAATACGATTTTAATAAAAAGGAGTGCTTTTATATGTTTGCATGGTGGGATTCTCTCACAGTTCTGCAGCAGGTGTTCGCCTGCATAGGTATCCCTGCAACGCTTATACTGATAATACAAACTGTACTGCTTCTGTTCGGTATAGGCGACGGCGACGGTGCAGATGCGGATATTGATTCAGACGGATTTGATATAGGCGAGGCTGCCGGCGGCGACGACGGACTCACACTGTTCACGGTGCGCGGAATTGTTGCTATGTTCTGCGTTGGCGGATGGGCAGGTATAGTATTTGTTGATCTTGGTATTTCAAACATCCTTTCTATACTTCTTGCCGGGGTTTGCGGTATTGCTTCCCTTGTGGGAATCGCTTATCTCATGAAATCGGTTATGCGACTCCAATCAAGCGGAAATATAGTGCTGGGAAGTGCTCTCGGAAAGGTGGGCGAGGTCTACATCCCAATTCCCCCAAACGGAAGCGGCAAGGGCAAGATCAGCATCACGGTCCAGGACCGTCTTATTGAAGTAGATGCTATCTCATCGAATCCGGAAGGCTTAAAGACCGGAGAGCCTGTGAGAGTGGTGTCCACCGACGAATCAGGCCTTGTTGTTGTAGAAAAGGTTGTAAAATAATTATTTTAAAAAGGAGATATTATTATGCCAAATGTTATGCTGTCAAATCCCGGTATGGGCTCAAGCATCCTGGTGCTTATATGCGTTATCGCACTGCTTGTACTGACTACTCTTGTTGTTATAGCCTCGCGCTACAGAAAATGCCCTTCCGATAAGGTTATGGTAATCTACGGTAAGGTAGGAAGCAACGCCGACGGCACATCCCGTTCCGCAAAATGCATACACGGCGGCGCGGCATTTATCTGGCCCGTTATTCAGGCTGTGGAGTTTCTTGATCTTACACCCATGTCAATAAACGTAGACCTCAGAAATGCGCTGTCAAAGCAGAATATCCGCGTTGACGTTCCCTCTCGCTTTACTGTAGGTATCTCCACCGAGGCAGGCGTTATGCAAAATGCGGCTGAGCGTATGCTTGGCTTGAAGCTTGACGATATTCAGGAGCTTGCAAAGGATATTATCTTCGGTCAGCTTCGTCTCGTTGTTGCTACAATGGAGATTGAGGAAATCAACAACGACCGCGACAAATTCCTCGAAGCGGTGTCACGAAATGTTGAAACCGAGCTTAAAAAGATCGGTCTTCGCCTTATCAACGTAAACGTTACCGACATCACCGACGAGAGCGGCTACATCGTGGCTCTCGGTAAGGAAGCTGCCGCAAAAGCTATCAACGATGCAAAGATATCCGTAGCACAGGCAGACCGCGAGGGTGCTATCGGTTCAGCTAATGCCGAGCGCGATCAGAGAATCAATGTGTCTATCGCAAATTCCGAGGCTATCAAGGGCGAAAACGAGGCAAAGGTACAGGTTGCCGAATCCGAGGCAATTCGCCGCGAGCGTGAGGCTGAGGCACTGAAGCGTGCTACCGCGGCAGAAAAGATTCAGGCGGCAAAGGCACTTGAAGAAGCATACGCCGCACAGCAGGCAGCCGAGCAGGCACGTGCTTCCCTTGAGCAGGCAACCCTTGAAGCAGATATTATCGTTAAGGCTGAAATCGAAAAGAAGCAGATGGAGCTTAAGGCGGAAGCCGAGGCTGAGCAGATCCGCCGCCGCGCCAAGGGTGAAGCGGATGCTACACTGATGAAAATGCAGGCAGAGGCAGACGGTATGCGTGAAATGCTTATCAAGCAGGCAGAGGGCTTTGCCGAGATCGTCAAGTCTGCCGGCGGTGAGTCAAACGACGCTATCCGCCTTATGATTGCCGACAAGCTCGAAGAAATCACCAGAATCCAGGTGGATGCCGTTAAGAACCTGAAGATCGACAAGGTAACCGTGTGGGACGGCGGAAACACAGGCGCAGACGGAAAAACCGCTACGGCTAATTTCCTCTCCGGTATGATGAAGTCCATCCCGCCCATGAACGAAATGTTCGACATGGCAGGCATGAAGCTCCCTGAATATCTGGGAACTGAGAAAACCGCCGAATCCCCCAAAACCGAAGAATAAGAAACAGCTCACCGCAGGTATTCTATACCTGCGGTGATGATTCATATTGCAAACATGAAAACAAATTCTGAAAAGAAACCAACCTTCCGGCGTCGGCTTGAAAATGAATTTCGCCGAAGCAGGTCAACATTCATCCTGTTCATCATACTTCGCACCATCGTAATACTTATCGGTATACGCTCGGTATTTATCGCAAACTACGAAAACACATTCATGTGTGCGCTCACGCTGGTGCTTTTTATGCTTCCCCCATTTGTATCAAAAACCTTTCAGATAGAGCTTCCCTCTCTGCTTGAAAAAATTGTGCTCATATTTATTTTCTCCGCGGAAATTCTCGGAGAAATAGGCGACTATTACATAAAATATCCCCTTTGGGACACCATGCTCCACATCACCACCGGCTTTCTTGCCGCCGCTGTGGGACTTTCGCTAATTGACATTCTTAACCGAAGCGAAAAATTCAAATTCGACCTTTCACCGCTGTTCGTAGCACTTGTGTCCTTCTGTTTTTCCATGACTATCGGCGTAATGTGGGAATTTTTTGAATTCGGCGCAGATATGCTCCTGCAAACCGATATGCAGAAGGATACTGTCATCACCGCCATATCCTCAGTAGCACTCAATCCCGACGCCACCAATACCGCTGTTAAAATAAGCGGAATCACAAGTACCGCCGTTAACGGACAAATGCTATTGATTGACGGTTATCTTGACATTGGACTGCTTGATACAATGAAAGATATGTTCGTCAATTTTATCGGTGCCGTAGTATTCTCCGTATTCGGATATTTTTACGCAAAATACACCGGAAAAAGCCGCAGTGCAGGTATTGTAGACGGTCTGCGTATAAGACGACGAGACAGTGAGTCTAAAAAACAAAATCGCACTGAATCACCCAAAAAATCATAATAAATCACACATCAGAGCTTATATCTCACACCTTTTGTTATTGACATCTCGGTAGTAATGAAGCATAATTTAAATGTAAACGTAAAAAATGGCTCAGCCCCTTTTTATTATACCAGAGATTTTAAATAAATCGCTACTTGATTTCCATTTGCGTTAGTATATGTCAAACCGTTCGTTTCGAATCCGAGCGAGGAATGTAGCGCAATGCTTGCCGTATTATCGGTTCGAATTTGTTGTGATACAATCTTGTAACCTCTTTCTTTTGCTATATTACAAGCATATACCATAGCTTCTTTAGCAAACCCTTTTTGGCGGTATAATTTGAAAATTTCAGGTCCTATTGAAATAACTTCCCCAGAGTGTTCGTATAGAGAGATGGTTCCAACAACAGTCTTATCAGCTACGATTGCAAACATTTCAAAATACTTATTATTTACTCTCTTTTGATTCCATTTACAAATCAAATTTTCTATGTGTTCAATGGACACATCAGAATAACTGTTTTCTTGTAAAGTCAAAGCATCGTATTTAACAAAATTCCTTAATACTATCATTCATATACCTCATCTTATCGCCTGTTTCGCCTTTGTATTACAAAAGCTTCGGGCAAAGCCCATACACTAAAAATGTACGAGCGTGTCCATAGACTCCCACCGGGTGGCTTTCACGACGGCATCAATATACTTACAAGCACCACGAAAGCTTGTGTCAATTTATCTGTGCCGCTTCGGTATAATGCTGTGAACCGTGGATTTCTGTAATCAATTTTGCCTATCGGTTATTATATCTCCACACTCTCGCAGGGGCGAAGCAGCTTCAGGGGCGCGCCGAATTTTTTTGCGGAAAACTCTATCCATTCATTGGGGCAGCCGTTAAAATCGTACAAATCGTGATGACCGGGAATAAACATCCGCGTTCCAACTGTGGCGGCAAGCTCCGCCGCTTCGTTTGAATCAAGATTTCCGATAATATTGCGTGATGTGCGGAACCAATCGCTTCCGTTGACGGGAAGCAGCATAACATCGGGAGAAATCTCACATAGAGCTTCAAGAAGTCCCTCATACATACTCATATCTCCGCCGAAAAACACTTTTTTGCCCTCCGCCTCAATAAGATACGACAATTCTATGTAATCCCCCTCCTCGTCACGGTGAAGCTCCGTGTGCGCACAGGGGATAGCAGTAACGGTCACACCTGCAAGTCGGAAAGATTCCCCAAGCTTTGCCGCGTCCGGGGCTGACATGGGAACAGCCTCACCGCCAATTTCGGATATCTTATTGGCACAGGGAGCAGGAACAAGCGTAAAGCTTCTGCGGCGAAGACGGTAAAACGGAGCAAGCGTCTGCGGATCAAGATGATCTGTGTGCGGATGCGAAACAACTATAATATCGGGATTAAGCTCGGCAAGAGTTGTGGGTGGTGCGTATTTGCGCACAGCACCTCTATCCGCACTGTCCACCGCATACGAGAGATACGGGTCGGTGACAATGCGCAGACCGTCTGCTTCAATAAGATAGCACATCTGATTTATATATGTAATTTTCATTTTCAATTTCTCTCCTCTCAGTTATGCTTGCTTGTTTTTTCTCAGTGCCGCAACACGGCAGGCACGCTTGCAGGTATGTTTTTGCATATAATTCAATCTGTTCTTCGGGTGGAAGTCCAAGTGTTTGCGTTACACCCATGCATAACTTCTGTTTCTACATAAAAAACTCTGTTTAGATACAAGTTAATCTAATAATAATTTTAATATATATGAAAATAAAAGTCAATAGAAATACAAAAACATCCTCATTCGCGTCAAAAACAAGCTTTGTACAATGCGGTGGCTTGTGGATAACACAGCTTTATATAAATTTTTTTGGATTTTCTATTGCAATAATGCAAATTATAGTGTATCATATATATGGACTATCTGACAGCGTAAATTTCTGTTTTCCCAAATTATATCCTGCATACGCACCGCACACATGATTTGAATCAGTAAAAATATGGACATTTCATCAATCCACTCACTTTTGAAAGGTGGTGCCATTTTTCATGATAATTGATAGAAATTACACCATGAACGATAATATGAACGATATCGCCATAAAGCTCCTTGATTCAGGTCACGCCAAAACTACGGGAGATCATTGGGTAGGCAATATCGTTTCTCCCATGTATACAAGACTCTATTACATCGTGGGCGGTACACCGTACATTATTGTCAACGGCGAAAAACGCTGCCTTGAAGTTGGAAAATGCTATATGTTCCCCACAGGCTTTTCTTTTAAGCACGCCTGCGAAAGCTCCATGGAGCAGCTTTATTTCCACCTTAATCTGCACGACTTCAACGGCACTGATCTTTTAAGAAGCGCAAATACCGTAATGGAATATACGCCCCCGGACGGCGTTATATCGGATATGCTGAAATATATGTACAGCACCGATCCCGTGGACAGCCTTCGGGTAAAAAATCAAATATATACATCCATAATGACACTTATCGACAAATATGGTTTAAAGCTGAAAACCGTACACTATTCGCGGTGTGTTGAGCTTGCTATGGACTATATCAAATCTCATCTGAATCTGCGAATATCCATTTCCGAGCTTGCGGCAAACTCATTTGTATCTGAAAGTACACTTGCCAAGAAGTTCAAAGCAGAGCTTGGAATGACGATAGGCAGCTATATTGACGACAGCATACTTTTCGAGGCAGAACAGCTTCTCATGAAAAGCAATCTCACCGTGCTTCAGATTAGTGAACGCTTCGGATTCTGCGATCAGTTCTATTTTTCCCGAAGATTCAAGAAAAAGTATGGCGAAACACCTCAAAAATACCGAAAACTTCACCTGATATGACTTCGCTTTTCGATTTTTTGGGCGCCACACAAAAATTTTACATATATTTTTATCAAAGCTCTTGATTTGCCAAGATAAAAAGAGTATAATAATATAGTTAATATAAAAATTTCTATAGGAGCGTGTAAAAACATGGCACTTGTAAACACAAAAGAAATGTTTAAGAAAGCATATGCCGGCGGTTACGCCATCGGTGCTTTCAACATCAACAACATGGAGATCGTTCAGGCGATCACCGAGGCTGCGGGCGAGCTTCGTTCTCCCGTTATCCTTCAGGTATCCGCAGGCGCAAGAAAGTATGCAAAGCAGGAATACCTCATGGCTCTTGCAAAGGCTGCTATCGCTGATGCTGATATCGACCTTGCACTTCACCTTGACCACGGTGCAGATTTCGAGATCTGCAAGGCGTGCATCGACGGCGGCTTTACCTCCGTTATGATCGACGGCTCTCACCATTCCTTCGAGGACAACATCGCTCTCACC
>CAJGCT010000052.1 GCA_904501985.1 uncultured Clostridia bacterium | reverse complement strand
TCAAGAACAACGTCAACGTTGAGCTCACCCCAAGGGCAGTTAGCAGCGTCCTTTTCAGCATAGATCTTAAGGGTCTTGCCGTCAACAGTGATTGTACCTGCCTCGTCATCAGCGGAAACTTCATGCTCGTAGCGACCCTGAGCGGTGTCGTACTTGAGAAGGTGAGCGAGCATCTTGGGGCTGGTGAGGTCGTTGATAGCAACTACTTCATAACCCTCAGCTCCGAACATCTGACGGAAAGCCAGACGGCCGATACGACCGAAGCCGTTAATAGCAACTTTAACAGACATGATTAAATCCTCCAAATTATATAAAAAATTTTTTGACTTGATTTCGTCGGAATAATGCGTTAAATATTTAACATTTTCGCATAACACATCCGTACCACTATATTTTACCTCATTTTTGCCTTTATTACAAGGGGTTTTTGAAAATTTTATAAATTTTGTAACAATGCCTTTAAAAGTAACATTTGCTGGGATGGTTTTTATAGAAATTTTCAAAATTTGGCATTATGCGTTGTATCTCTCATAGTAGAAAAGATACTGCTGGGCGATTCCGGCGTATTTTCCGAGGGCGGAAATGTCAAGCCCGTCGGGATAATACTTGGCAAGCACACGCTTTATCCACACGTCAATGGGAAAGGCTTCGGTCTTGTCAAAGCCGAACAGCATGGCGCAGGCGGCGACCTTCGGTCCAACGCCTTTGATGGCGCAGAGAAGCTTTTCCGCTTCTTCCGGGGATGCGGCGAAAATCTTGCCAAAATCAAGCTCACCCCTTGCCGCCTTGCACGCCGCATCGTATATGTATTTGGCGCGGAATCCCGTTTTCAGATTGAATATTGCCGCTTCCCCTGCATTTGCAAGCGATTCGGGTGTGGGAAAAGCGTAATATGTGCCAAAGGCGGACTCCACAGGCTCACCGAAGGCTTTTGACATTGCGGCGATTATCTTTTTGATACGGGGGATGTTGTTGTTCTGGGACACGATGAATGAGCAGACCGCCTCCCACGGGTCTTGCCGGAGTATCCGTATGCCGTCGCCGTATTCCATGGCTCGCGGCATTACCGTATCCTTGCCGCCTGTGGCATCGAAGAAGCGAGCGGCAATGTCGCGGCGTATCTCACTGTAGTCCGCATCAAGAGCAAGATAGTGTCTCCACACAGACTCAAAATCACTCACCGTGGTGTTGTATACCGTCACCGAATCGGGGGAATCCTGCCCAAGCCGTATATACCGTCCGTGTGCCACGCCCTCAATCTCCCATTGATGGCGGTTTGACTCCACAAGGTCGAAGCGAAAACACTGACCGCAGTCGAAAATCTGCGCTATTTTGAAGTTTTGAAGTCCGTCAATGCGAAGCGCCGATACACCGTCCGCCGAAAATTCGGTTATATTCTCTGTTTTGATTGCAGAAATCATTAAAATCCTCATTAAATTTAAAAAATAATACTTGCTTTATTACTATTATAAAGGTATAATGTTAATAAGTCAAGTGTTAATAAGGGAGATAAGCCATGGAAAAAATATATACTATACCTGTAAACGAAGCCTTTGAGGCTTCGCGCGACGACCACGCCTGCGGTTGTCCGTTCTGTACTCTGTACAACAGACTTGAAGAAAACGAGCTGGAGCTTATTCTCGGCGCGTCTATGATGGAGCCTGACGTGCGCATCAAAACCAACGAACAGGGATTTTGCCGTACTCATTACGATATGATGTTCACGAGAAAGAACCGTCTTGGAATGGCACTTATGCTGGAGAGCCACCTTGACAAGCTTCGCGAGGATACCGACGGCAAGGGTCTTGCGGCACTTAAGGGTGTTGGTGTTGAGGCGATGAACAGACTTTCGAAGTTAGAGGACTCCTGCTATGTCTGCGGACGCATTGAGTTCTCCCTTTCCAAGATGTTTGAGACGGCGGTGCTTTTGTGGGAACAGGATTCATCCTTCCGCGAGAAGCTCCGCGCACAGCCGTACATATGCCTGCCACACTACAGGATGTTTGTGGAATACGGCAGAAAGGAACTTTCAAAAAAGCTGTTCGGTGACTTTTACAAGGAAGTTTCCGCTGTAGTCAACACCTATTTTGATGAGCTTCGCGGAGATGTAAGCTGGTTCTGCAAGAAGTTCGATTACCGCTATGATGCCGAGCCTTGGGGCAATGCCAAGGATGCGGTGGAGCGTGCCATCAAGTTTACATCGGGCGATATGCACAAGGGTGTGGAGAAATAAAAAATAACGGCTCATCCGACGTGCATCGGATGAGCCGTGTTTTATATAATGTTTATTCTGACCTCTTTGCCGATTTTGTGGCAGGTGTCGATTACCATTTTCGTACCTCTCGATTTGCCGTCCCAGAATGCAAGAACAATGTCGGCGTAGTCGATTATCAGGTAATTGCGTTTAATAGGCGCGGCGCGTCCGTAGAGGTTGTATTCGGGAAGAAACTCGGTGATTTTCATGCCGTGGGTGTCGGCATATCTTCTTGCACAGGTGTCAATGCCTCTTGCGCCGCCTGACACAAGCTCTGTAGTGCCGGCAGGGAGATAGTCACCAAGATTATCTACAATCAAATTTCGGGAGCCTATTACTGCTACTTTCATAAATTTATACCTCTTTTCGTATTTATAGACGCCATTGTAAAATAAATTATAACTCATTGTGACGTCATATATCTATTTTAACACCAAAATGACGTCATAATAAAGATATAATATGTTAACAATGAGGTTATTTTATGTCTATGAAAAACTTATCGGTGCGAATGGACGAAAATATGCTCCACAAGCTTCACTATGTGGCAAATTACGAGGGAAGAAGCGCCAACGGTCAGATAAACTTTATGATTCGAAATCTTATTGACCGTTTTGAGGAAAGACACGGCGAAATTCCCATAGGAAAAAAGGAAGACAAGTAAAATCCCAAGATGACAACAAAAAACGCCGCCCAAGACACCGTATTCCGGTATTTTGGGGGCGTTTTTTCTATGTGGCGCGGCTTATCTTATTTTGCCGCCTTTTTATCAAGATAGCGTTTAAGTGCCTCTCTCATTTCAGCCGCTTTTTCCTCGGGCGCGGTGGGGTTGCAGTGCGCCCACACGCCGGTCTCGCTTGATGCCTGGAACTGCTGTTTGTCAGCGGCGCGCATGGGGGGATACATCTCAATATGGAAGTGGTAGAAGTCCTCAAGGTTGGTGTACTTCTCTTCCTCATTGTTCACGGGTGCATTGTGCATACACATCATGTATGGGAAATTCATGTCGAAAAGATTGTCGTACATTCCCGTGATGTCGCGGAGAATGTTTCCGAGATTCTGCTTCTCGCTCTCGGTAAAGTCTGCGATGGTCGCCTTGTGACTCTTTGCCACGATATACACACCGTATGCGTAATCTGCAAAGAAGGGGATGTATGCGATGAAATCATCGTTTTCGTGTATGATACGAAGATTTGCGTCCTGCTCCTCCTTGTTCATGCGGCAGAAGATGCACTCGCCGTGCTCGTCAAAGTGCTCTTTTGCGGCGTCAAGCTCCAACTCTATCTTTTTCGGAACAACGGAGTAGCCGTACATCTGACCGTGGGGATGAGGCATGGATACGCCAACTACCTCGCCGCGGTTTTCAAAAATGAATATGTATTTTATCTTCGGGTCTTCCTTCATTGCCTCAAAGCGAGTGCACCAGAGATCCACCAGCTTTTTCATATGCTCGTCGGAAAGCTCCTTCAGTGTACCGTGATGGTCGGGGGAGAAGAGTATTACCTCGCATTTGCCGTGAGAGGGCTTTACCTTATAAAATTCGGTTGCCACGTCATCCGGCTCCGGCGGATTCTGTGTGAGAGCTGGGAAATCGTTGTTGTATGCGTGCACATCATAATTGTCCGGTACTTTTCCCGAGCCGGGGCAGAAAGGACACCAATCCTTTGGCATATTGGGTCGGTTCTGACGGTTTGATGCGATCATTACCCAGTCCTTTATCATAGGATTCCATCTGAGTTCAGCCATGTTGTATACCTCTTTTTATATAAATAATACTATTTTGACAATTATATCACATTTTCTTTCGTTTTTCAAGCCTCAGAAGCCAAAAAAATATGTTCAATTTGCACAAAAATAGCGTCCGAGCCTTGATTTTTCAGAAAATATGGGTTATAATAGTAAAAGTGCCTTCGGATAGAAGGCTGTAACTGCTTGATAAAAAGTCTTTTCCCCAAGAATATGACCTTTGATTTTTGCTTTTTGAGATTAAAAAATAAGGAGATTACTATGTCACAAAAACAGGCTGACAACAGTCCTATACGCCGTGTCCGCGGTATACTTAAGAATGCCGCAGGTATTGTTTCATTCACGGCACTGTGCGTGGCTGCTGTATGCTACATAACCGCGATATGCTCCTACGATGTTGCGGTGCGCGTCAATGTAAACGGTGCGCCCGTAGGACTCGTTGAGTCACAGGATGATATTGCAGGTATTAAGACAGAACTGCTTTCGGCAATAGCCGAGGCAACAGACGGGCAGTATATCCCTGCCATGGATGTTTCCTACGATTTTATCCATACCCATGACACTCACCGTCTTAGCGGCGATGAATACGCGGAGATTCTCTGGTCATACGTAGCCGATGATTTCTGCCGGGCGTATATGCTGTATATTGACGGACGTCAGGCGGCTGCCAACACCGACGGTGAGGGACTTGAAGCTCTTATAGAAGGTATTGAAGCGCAGATGTTCAAATCCGGCAATTCCAATTTCGAGGAAGTAAGAATTGCAAACGAAGTTCTTGTTAAAGAACAGCTTTGCCTTAAATCTATGGTAAAGTCCCTTGATGAGATAAATGAGCTTATAAATCCCCTTGCAGAGTCTGATGCGGTGCAGATAAACGAGGAATCCGAGCAGTCAGGTTCCATTGTCCGCATAAGCGCAATTTCGGCGGCGGCTCCTGCGCTTGCATCCGAGGAAGTAGATTTGGATGTTGATTACGGGCTTACACGCGGCGCGATGTTCCGGGACTTTGTTCTTGACTACAATTTTGTAAATACCGTTACTGTAAACGAGACCATATATTTTGAAACCCAATACATCGACGACTACGATAATTTCATCGGCAACGAAAAGATCGCCTGTCACGGCAAAAACGGCGAAAAGACTGTGACATATGAGATATTCTACGATGCCGCAGGAAATATCGTGGAGCGCAGAAGTGTAAATGAAAGTATAATTACTCCCGTCGTGGATAAAATAGTGATGGTAGGCGCAGCTGAGATTCCCGATGCTGTCCCCACGGGCACATTTATCTGGCCCTGCGAGGCACCGAAGGGCGTTTCATCCTATTACGGCTGGCGTGATCTTTACGGAAGACCGGATTTCCATCTTGGTATTGACATCCCCGACGAGCGCGGCTCTGCAGTATGGGCGGCCGACGGCGGTACGGTAACATGGACGGGTACTACTTCCTCCTATGGCAAGAGCGTGAGAATAGCACATTCCAACGGCTATTCAACGCTGTACGCACATCTTGACGATATTCTGGTTGAAGAGGGCGACACTGTCTATAAAAAGCAAAACATCGGAACTATGGGCAAGACAGGCGTGGCATACGGTGTACACCTTCACTTTGAGGTTAGAATAAACGATATTACGGTTGATCCCATGAAGTATCTGCCAAAATAATGATATACGGCAAAATCCGCTGCGATACCTCGCAGCGGATTTTTTGTTTTGCAGAAAGGATAAATTAACCATGAGAAAAAACAGCGCGCTGAATCTTACTGTGTATATTATCGTTCGTGTGGTGGTTTTGGCAAGCGGCATTCTGGCGCTTTGCGACGGCAGGATATTTACAGCGCTTCAATGCCTTTTGTCGCTTGTTCTTTTTATGCTTCCTGCCATTATTGAGCGCAGATTCAAGGTTGAATTTCCGTCGGCATTCGAATTTGCCGTGATACTTTTTATATTCGCATCCACATTTCTCGGAGAGGTTGGCGGATATTATGACAAATACAGGCTGTGGGACAGCATTTTACACATCACGTCCGGCTTTCTCACCACCGCCATGGGATTTTCGCTGATAGATATACTGAACCGGAGCGAAAATATAAAATTTTCGCTGTCCGCAGGCTTTGTTGCGCTTTTTGCGTTCTGCTTCTCCATTACTATCGGTGTTGTGTGGGAATTTTACGAATTTTTCATGGATACGGTGTTTTTGACGGATATGCAGAAGGATACCATGGTGCAAGAGTTTTCCTCGGTGCTTCTTGATATGCATAATGTGCGAGTGGAATCGGCGGTGCTTAACGGGAACGAGCTTTCCGGCTGGCTTGACATAGGGCTTGTTGATACTATGAAGGACCTTATTGTGTGTGCGGTAGGTGCGCTGATTTTTTCTGTGTTTGGATATGTATATGTGAAAAAGCGCGAGCAGGGATGGGTTGCGAAATTTATACCGAGACGAAAATAATGTGAATAAGCAAAAAGCAGAACCGTTCAAAATGAACGGTTCTGTTTTTTGTGTTTGAATTATTCAGCCGCAACAGTCTCGGCAGCATCTTCCTCGGGAGCAGCCTCGGCTTCGGCCGCGGCAATTTCAAGCTCTTTGTTGTATGCTTCTATAACAGCTTCTTCAAGAGTTGCTCTGAACTGTGCATTGATCGGGTGAACAATGTCACGGTAAGTATTGTCCGGATTCTTTCTTGAGGGCATTACAATAAAATACTTGTCCCTTGCGTTAATAACCTTAATATCGTGAACTGCGAGCTGACCGTCAAAGGTCACAGAAACAATAGCCTTCATGGGACCTTCGTCAAAAAGCTTTCTAACTTTGATATCTGTGATAACCATTCTAATCCTCCGTTTTGACCTCGGCGCTCACTCGGAGCGGAATTTTACCGGGCTTGATTTTTATTATTTATCTGAGGTGGTTTAAACCTCGTAACTATTATACAGTACAAATGTGAAAATTATGCAGTGATTTTTTGAAATTTATAAGGCGTTAAAGAAAGTTTTTTATGAAGCAGGTTAGACTGTTTTGTGAATAAGAGGGAATGAGACGCTTTTTTTAGCAAATTTCGCATTTTTCAGAAAAAACACTTTTATTTTTGTATGTGCTATGTTATAATATATGAGGAGTGTCCTGCAAAGGTCGCTTTATAACACTTGATAGGAGCATATCATGTACACAAGCTACAGTATAGAACGCCTGAGGGATATATTTTCCACGCCGCGCTCTGTTTATTTTATAGGCATCGGCGGAATAAGCATGTCCTCCCTTGCCCATATAGCCAAAGAAATGGGGATGACTGTTGGCGGATATGACCGCACGCCGTCACACCTTACGCGAAAATTCGAATCTGAGGGGATAACTGTCAATTACGAGCTGTCACCAAGCCACATTGACTCTTATGACGTGGTAATATACACGGCGGCTATTTCAAAGGACAATCCGGAGCTTGCATATGCTCTCGAATGTGATGCGGCAGGAAAGAAATACTGTATCTACCGCGCGGATTTTCTCGGATATCTTATGAGCCGACATAAAAATCGCATAGGCGTTGCCGGTATGCACGGAAAATCAACCGCAACCTCAATGATAGCTCACATATTCCTTGCGGCAGAGCTTGATCCCACCATTGTATCCGGTGCGGAGCTGTCCTGCCTCGGCGGTGCGTACCGTATCGGCGGAGAAGACAATTTTATAATGGAAGCCTGCGAATATCAGGACTCTTTTCTGTCCTTTACACCCAATATTGCGGTGGTTTTAAATATTGACATGGACCATCCCGATTATTTTGCCGATCTTGAACAAATAATCGGCTCATTCAAGCGGTATCTGTCGATTGCAGATTCCGGATATGCGGTAGTCAACGCGGATTGCCCCAATGTCCGCCGCGCATCCGAAGAATACAGGGGAACGAGAGTGAGCTTCGGTCTTGAAAATCCCTCGGATTTTACTGCCGCGAATATTACATTCGATCACGGCAGAGCTGAGTTCGATATCATCAAAAGGGGCGACCGGTTTGCCCATGTGAAGCTTGGGGTGACAGGACGCCATAACATAATGAACGCCCTTGCATCTGCGGCGGCGGCGGACATCTGCGGCGTCAGTGCGGATGCCATAGCGGCAGGTCTTGCGAGCTTTACAGGCGCAAAGCGGCGTATGGAGCTGCGCGGAAACGTGAGAGGGCTTTCTGAGGGCGTCACAGTGCCGCTGTACGACGATTATGCTCATCACCCAACCGAGATAAGGGCAACGCTTTCCGGGGCGTTGGAGTGCGGATACGAGCGCGTGTTCGTGGTGTATCAGCCGCACACATATTCAAGGACATATGAGCTGTTCGATGAATTTGCAGGCTCTTTCGATGGCGCGAGACTTATTCTTGCCGATATTTACGCCGCCAGAGAGACCAATGTATACGGAGTAAGCTCCGAGGCGCTTGCGAAGCGTATTGAGGGAGCTGTGTATCTTCCGAGCTTTGATGCTATTGCCGAATATCTCAGAGGGGTGCTTAAAGACGGCGATATGCTTATAGTAATGGGTGCCGGCGACATAATAAAGCTTGACGATCTGCTTCTTTAGCTATTGACATTTCTCCCTTTGTGTGATACAATACAGAGGATAAATATTTACTGCCACCGGGTAGAGAATGCAAAAGCATTCGCCTGCACAGCGTTAGGTCTTAGAAGCTGTGTGTGCGAATGCTTTTTTGGTGTATGGAGGACGTATGAATCATAAAAATCCGTTTCGCGACCTGACGCGCTTTGAGCTTGTTTTATGGTGCGTATCAATGGCTGTTATTATAGGCTCGTTTGCCCTGTCGCGCGGTGAGGGAATACTCAGCCTTATAGCATCGCTTATAGGCGTTACAGCTCTTATATTTGTCGCCAAGGGATATGTTCTCGGTCAAGTGCTGACCGTCGCTTTCGCCCTGTTTTACGGAATAATTTCATTTTATCTGCGTTACTACGGCGAGATGATAACATATCTTGGTATGAGCGCACCCATGGCGATTTTTTCTGTGGTGGAATGGATACGCCACCCGTATAACGGAAGCCGTGAGGTGGAGGTAAGCCGCCTTTCCGGGAAACGAATTGCAGTCCTTGTTGTTGGCACAGCGGCAGTTACGGCGGCATTTTATTTCATTCTGGGGGCACTTGGCACGGCAAGCCTTATAACGAGTACCG
>CAJGCT010000051.1 GCA_904501985.1 uncultured Clostridia bacterium | reverse complement strand
CGGATGTGACGTATTCAACATCGGTACAGGTCACGGCTACTCTGTGCTTGACATAGTAAAGGCTTATGAGGCGGCAACCGGCAAGAAGATCAACTACAAGATCGCTCCGAGGCGTCCCGGTGACATTGACGAGTGTTATGCCGATCCCACCAAGGCGCGTGAGATTCTTGGTTGGCAGGCGGAGTTCGGTATTGAGCAGATGTGCCGCGACAGCGCAAATTGGCAGACCAAGAATCCCGGCGGCTACGGCGAGTAATTAAAATAACCAAAAGAGGACAAAATCATGATAACAAAAGAACTTTTCGGAAAAAAGCCTTGTGGATGCGAGGTATATGCATATACGCTCACAAATAAAAACGGCGCATCTGTGCAGGTGCTCTCTATGGGCGGTATTCTCAGAAAAATCGAGATGCCTGACCGCAACGGAAATATGGCAGACGTTATCTGCGGCTTTGACAGCGTTGAGGGATACCTTACCGGTGGCGGATATCAGGGTGCTCTTATCGGACGTTACGGAAACCGTATCAAGGACGGAAGATTCACACTTAACGGCGTTACCTATCAGCTTGCCTGCAACGATGCAAACCGTCATCTTCACGGCGGCAATGTAGGCTTCAATCAGAAGATATGGGATGTTGTGCCTTTTGAGACTGCCGGTGAGTGCGGACTTATTCTCGGTCTTGTAAGCGAGGACGGCGAGGAGAATTACCCCGGCCGCCTTGAGGTTAAGGTAACATACACTCTTACCGATAAAAATGAGCTTAAGATACACTACGAGGCAGTTTCCGACAAGGACACCGTTATCAATATGACAAACCACAGCTACTTCAACCTTGCAGGATTCAATTCCGGTTCTGTGCTTTCTCAGTATCTGTGGGTAGATTCCGATGCAATAACCGAAATCGACGGCGATTTTATCCCTACAGGCAAGGAATATCCCGCAGCCGGCACGCCCTTTGACTTTAACACCTCAAAGAAGCTT
This sequence comes from uncultured Clostridia bacterium, assembly GCA_904501985.1. Taxonomy (GTDB): domain Bacteria; phylum Bacillota; class Clostridia; order Oscillospirales; family CAG-272; genus Flemingiibacterium. Next base: position 10,012 of record CAJGCT010000051.1, on the reverse strand, counting down.
GGCGACGATATCGAAAAGGACGATGTTCAGCTTGCATTTGGCGGCGGATACGACCATAACTTTATTTTTAAGACCTGGGACGGCACTTTAAGACGTCAGGCGGAAATGTACGATGAAAAATCGGGCAGAGTAATGACCGTATACACCGATCAGCCCGGTGTACAGCTTTATTCCGGCAATATGATGACCGATCCTGTACCCATGAAGGGCGGTATGAAGCAGGAGCGCCGTCTTGCCATCTGCCTTGAGACTCAGCACGCACCCGACAGCCCCAATCACGACAATTTCCCCACCACAAAGCTGTGCGCAGGTGAGAAGTACGACACTACCACCGTATACGCATTCGGTGTTAAATAAAATATGGCGGAAATATTAGACGAGCTTTCCCATGCGGCACTTCATACCGCAGAACATACATGGTATATGCTTCCGCTTTTGTTCATTGTGTATCTTGTTATCGAAATAATCGAGCACAAGGCAATGGACAGACTGCGCGCGGCACTTGCAAACAAGACTCTGGGCATTCCTGCTGCGGCGGCTCTGGGACTTTTCCCGCAGTGTGGATTTTCCGTTGCGGCGGCGAATCTTTACTCTGAGCGGCTTATAACCGCAGGTACTGTGGCGGCGGTGTTTGTCGCCACATCGGACGAGGCGTTTCCCATACTCATATCAAATCCATCCAGCGTGAAATGGTTTATCCCCATGCTCGCTTTGAAGTTTGTTTATGCCGTGATCGTGGGATTTGCCGTGAACGGAATCTTTAAGCTCACAAAGCTTGACAAGATTAAGACTCACGAGCACCACCGTCACGGCAGTGAGCATACTCACGAGGGCGGAGAACACCATCATTGCAGTCACTGTGATTCAAACCGCGGCATACTGTCAGCGGCGATACGCAGGACGCTGGCTATCTTTCTCTTTGTGTTTATAACCAGCTTTGTCCTGCACGCTCTTATTGGTGTTGTGGGCGAGGACAAGCTTTCGGCGATTCTTATGACCGACAGCGTTTTTCAGCCTGTGCTTTCCGCACTTTTCGGACTTATTCCAAACTGCGCGGCAAGTGTTATTACAACTGAGCTGTTTATTTCGGGCGCACTTGGCTTCGGCTCCCTTGCGGCGGCACTTTGTGCAGGCGCAGGTGTGGGTATTCTGGTGCTCCTGCGTGTAAACCGAAGCATGAAACAGAATCTTTCGCTTATTGGCATTATATATGCAATGTCGGCTTTGCTTGGCGTTGTGATTGAGCTTATAATGTGATTAAACGCCCATTTTGTTGGATTTTACGCCCATCTTGTAGGGCAGGGGCTTGCTCCTGCCGAAATTTGCCCAAACTTGACGCGAAACGGTGGGAGTAAGCCACCGCCCTACGGTGTTTAGCGCAGGTTGAATAATTTATATTTTAAGGAAATCTTTATATGTTTGAAAAGCTTAAAATTACCGAAGAAAACTATAATAAAATGTCCGAGGAGCTTATGCTTCCGGAGGTCGTGTGCGACAACGAGAAGTACACGAAGCTCATGCGTGAGCATAAGCGTCTTACTCCCATTATCGAAAAATACCGTGAGTATACTGCCGCCGAGTCCCAGATAGCGGAAGCTGAGGAGATGCTCTCCGAAAAGCTTGATGCCGATATGGAGGAAATGGTGCGCGCGGAGCTTTCTGTGCTTAAGGAAAAGCTTCCGGAGATCGAAAAAGAGCTTCAGATATTGCTTCTGCCGCGCGACCCCAACGATGATAAAAACGTTATCATCGAGATACGCGGCGGTGCAGGCGGTGAAGAAGCGGCTCTTTTTGCATATGTGCTTTACCGTATGTACAATATGTATGCCGCATCGGTCGGCTGGAAGACCGAGCTTCTTTCCGCAAACGAGACCGAGCTTGGCGGATTTAAAGAGGTTTCCTTTATGGTAGAGGGCGACGGCGCTTATTCGCGCCTTAAGTTCGAATCGGGCGTTCACCGTGTACAGCGTGTGCCTGTCACCGAGTCACAGGGACGTATTCAGACGTCCACCGCAACTGTTGCGGTGCTTCCCGAAGCCGAGGACGTGGAAATTGAAATAAATCAGTCCGATCTTGAGATTGAGACTATAAAATCAAGCGGTGCGGGCGGTCAGCACGTCAACAAGACCGAATCCGCCATAAGACTTCTCCACAAGCCTACGGGCATCGTTATCGAGTGCCAGGATGAGCGCTCGCAGTTCAAAAACCGCGACAAGGCGATGAAGCTTCTGCGTACCAAGCTTTACGATATGAAGCAGGCGGAGCAGGATGCAAAGATCGCTTCTGAGCGAAAGAGTCAGGTAGGTACGGGCGACCGCAGTGAGCGTATCCGCACCTACAACTATCCGCAGAGCCGTGTTACCGACCACAGAATCGGTGTTACGCTTCATTCCCTTGAACAGTTCCTTAACGGCGACATTGACGAAATGCTGACTGCCCTCGCTACTGCCGATACGGCGGCAAAGCTTGCAGGTGCAGAGTGATATTTTGATGATGAACACTCTTGTAAGAAAATTGACCCATGATGCGGCGGAAAACGAGCGCATCTATAAAGAGGGCGGAAAGATCCTCCGAGAGGGCGGACTTGTGGCGTTTCCAACCGAAACGGTCTACGGACTTGGTGCAAACGCGCTTGACGTCTCGGCGGCATCAAAAATATACGCCGCAAAGGGAAGACCCTCAGACAATCCGCTTATAGTTCATCTCTCCCGTGTTGATGATGCGGAAAAATACTGTGTCACATCGGATATTTTCTATCGGCTTGCCGCGGCGTTTATGCCGGGACCGCTGACTGTTGTTATGCCGAAGCGTGACTGTGTTCCAAGCACTGTTACGGGCGGACTTGACAGCGTTGCTGTAAGGATACCGTCAAACGAACACGCACGCTCTCTTATCGAAGCCGCAGGAGTTCCTGTGGCGGCACCCAGCGCAAATATTTCCGGACGTCCCAGCCCCACCTGTGCCGAGCACGTTATTTTTGACATGACGGGCAGGGCGGACATGATAATTGACGGCGGCGACTGCGATATTGGTGTAGAATCCACTATTGTTAAGCTTTCGGGGGATGAAATGATACTGCTTCGTCCCGGCGGGGTTACCCTTGAGATGCTGTCGGCAATTGGTGACGTTACCCTTGACAAAGCAATTACAGGCAGTCTTTCTGAGGGGGAGCGTCCCTTGGCTCCCGGTATGAAATACCGCCACTACGCTCCAAGTACCAGAGTCGTTATGCTTGACGGCGATGGGGCGGATATTAAAAAATACCTGTGGGAGCGATCAAAATGCGAGAGAGTGGGCGCGCTTCTCTTTGAAGATGAGCTTGCCTATTACAGCGAGCTTGATATAACGCTTGTTGATCTCGGTGAGCATTCAATAGAGGCTGAAGCGCACAGCCTTTTTGCGAAGCTTCGCGAGATAGATACATATAACTGCGATACCTTTTATGTAAAAGTCCCTGACAAAACGGGGATAGGACTTGCTGTGTACAACCGTATGCTGAAAGCCTGCGGTCACGAGGTCGTGACTCTATAAAAAAACAATATGCATGAAACGGAGAAGCTTAAATGGCAAAGAAATCAAAAGAGACCGAAAGAGTAACAAGCGGCATTACCGCTGAAATAACTGACCAGGCCATAACCGATACCATACGCACAAATTTCATGCCCTACGCGATGTATGTCATCCGTGACCGCGCTATACCGGAAATCGACGGCTTCAAGCCGTCCCACAGAAAGCTGCTTTACACCATGTACAAAATGGGACTCCTTACCGGTCCCCGTACCAAGAGTGCAAATGTTGTGGGACAGACCATGCGTCTTAACCCACACGGTGATGCGGCGATATATGAAACGATGGTGCGCTTAACACGTGGAAACGAGTCGCTTCTGCATCCCTTTATCGACTCAAAGGGAAGCTTCGGTAAGCAGTACAGCCGCGACATGGCGTATGCGGCATCCCGTTACACCGAGGTCAAGCTTGATTCGTTCTGCGCCGAGCTTTTTAGGGGAATCGACAAAAACGCGGTTGATATGGTTGACAACTACGACGCTACCATGAAAGAGCCGGTGCTTCTTCCCACCACTTTCCCAAATGTGCTCGTGTCACCCAATCTCGGCATTGCTGTCGGTATGACAAGTAACATATGCTCATTTAATCTTGCGGAGATATGCGACGGTGCAATACAGCTCCTTCGCCGCCCCGACACGCCTGTTGACCGCATGATGGACATAATAAAGGCTCCCGATTTTCCCGGTGGCGCATATCTTATATATGACAGGGACAAAATGCGCGAGGTCATGCGCACAGGTCGCGGAAGCTTTACTCTCCGTTCACGCTATACCTATGAGAAAAAGGACAACTGCATAGATATTACGCAGATACCGTACTCCACCTCAATTGAGCTTATCATGAACCGTATTACGGATCTTGTAAAAGAGGGCAGACTCAAGGAAATTACGGATTTCCGCGATGAGATCGACCTTTCCGGCTTCAAGCTGACACTTGATCTTCGCCGCGGAGTCGATCCCGACAAGCTTATGACAAAGCTTTACAAATTAACGCCTCTTGAGGACAATTTCAACTGCAATTTCAACGTTCTTGTGGACGGAACACCCCGTCAGATGGGCGTTGTGGAGATACTTTCCGAGTGGATACGCTTCAGAATGGAATGCGTGCGCCGCGAGCTGTCCTTTGAGCTTAAAAAGAAGCAGGATAAGCTTCATTTGCTCCTTGGACTCGGCAAGATACTTCTTGACATCGACAAGGCAATCAAAATCGTCCGCGAGACCGAGCTTGAATCGGACGTTGTACCAAACCTTATGGAGGGCTTCGGTATCGACGAGATTCAGGCGGAGTATATAGCCGAAATAAGACTGCGCAACCTTAACCGCGAGTATATTATCAACCGAATCAAGGAGATAGAGTCTCTCCAAAAGGAAATAGCGGAGCTTACCGATAAGATCGGCGATGATATCAAGGTGCGCGAGCATATCGCGGCAGAGCTTCGCGAGATCAAGAAAAAGTACGCAAAGCCCCGTATGACTCAGCTTATTTACCCCGAAGAGCTTGATGTTTACGAGCCGGAGAGCGAGATTGAGAATTACAATGTTCGTGTGTATCTTACACGGGACGGATATTTCAAGAAGATCACACCGCAGTCGCTTCGCGGAAGCGATGAGCAGAAGCTGAAAGAGGGCGATATTATCGTTCATGAGCAGGATGCAGAGAATATTGCCGAGGTGATCTTCTTCTCCGACAAGGCGCAGTGCTACAAGGCGAAGATTTCCGACTTCGACCAAGTCAAGGCGTCTCAGCTTGGCGACTATATCCCGGCGAAGCTTGGCTTTGACGAGGGAGAAAAGGTGGCGGCAATGGCTGTTGTATCCGAATACCGGGACGATTTCCATATGGTGTTCGTTTTTGAGAACGGCAAGGGTGTGCGTGTGCCCATCTCTCAGTACGCCACAAAGACCAATCGCCGAAAGCTTACGGCGGCTTACTCGGATTCCTCGCCGCTTGCCGGTGCATGGTATCTGACTGCCCCCTGCGATATTCTTATCTACAACGATGCTCACCGCGCCATTGCGCTAAAGAGCGATCTTATTCCCGAAAAGACCACACGATCTTCCGTGGGCGTTCAGCTCATGCAGATGAAGAAAAATCAAAAGGTATCGGGAATTATGGTAAACTACGCCGACAAGATAGAAAATCCCGGAAAGTACAATAAGATCAAGATTCCGGCGGCATCTGTGCTTATGGATGAATACGATATCGACAAGCAGCAGATACGCTTTGGTGACGAATAAAGGAGAAAGCAGTCATGAAAACAATGGAGATAAAGCTTTGGGATGATAATATACCGTTTTACACCGAGGGGGCAGATACGCCAAATTACATGACGTATTATTTTGCTCCTACCCATCATCCCTTGCCCTGCGTTGTAATATATCCGGGCGGCGGATACGGCGAACGTGCAGATCACGAGGGCGGTCCTATTGCGGAATTTTTCACCTCCCGCGGCATTCATGCGGCGGTGGTTGAGTACCGCACCTCTCCCAACCGCCATCCGGCACCGCTGGCGGATGCACAAAGAGCAATAAAGCTTATACGTCAAAGAGCAAAAGAACTGTGCGTTGACCCCGACAGAATAGTTACCCTCGGTTTTTCCGCAGGCGGACATCTTGCGGCTTCTACAATTACACTGCCGCCGGTTGAGACCGATGTGGCAGATGATGCATCAAAGCAGTCCTGCCTTCCAAACGGAGCTGTGCTTTGCTATCCCGTTATTGATGTCACCGAGAAATTCGGTCATGTAGGAAGCGGAAAAAATCTTCTCGGCGAGAATTACGAGAGCCAAAAAGAGGAATTTTCGCTCCAGCATCATGTAAATAAAAAGACACCAAAGGTATTCCTGTGGCACACATCGGATGACCCGGTCGTCAGCGTAAAGAATTCGCTTGCTTTCGGTGAGAAGCTTCGCGATTTTAAAATCCCCTTTGAGATGCACATTTTCCCACACGGTCCTCACGGTCTCGGCCTTGCCAAGTCTACATTTGATGTATGCAAATGGGCTGATCTTGCGGCGGATTGGATCATCAGAAATATATAAAATCAAGGGAAAATAGAAGTGAAGCTTTTTTCAAAGGATCCGGAGGAGAAGGAGTCGCTTTTTTCAAAAAGCGACCTGAACCGCCTTATACGTCCGCTTATTATCGAACAGCTTCTTGCCATATCGGTGGGAATGTTCGATACGATGATGATATCTTCTCTTGGTGACAGTGCCGTTTCCGGCGTGTCGCTTGTGGATATGATCAACGTGCTTATGATAAACTTTTTCTCGGCGCTTGCTACGGGCGGTGCAGTTATCTGCTCCCATGAAATAGGTCTTGCGAGGGTCTCGCAGGGAAAAAAGGATTTTTCCCCTGCCAGACGGTCGGCAAAGCAGCTTATGGCGGTACTGCTTGTGGTCTCCTGTTTTGCGGCGGCTATTTGCTATTTTCTTCGCGGACAGATTCTCTCTCTTGTGTTCGGAAGCGAACAGCAGGAGGTGCTTAAGTACGCAAAGATTTACTTCGGCATCTCTGCCATCTCTTATCCGTTTATTGCTGTGTACAACGGCTTTGCGGCACTTTTCAGGACTATGGGCAATTCCCGTGTGACGATGATTACGTCGGCGGCGGTGAATCTTGTTAACGTTGGCGGAAACGCACTGTTCATATACGTGTTTGACTACGGCGTTGCAGGTGCCGCCTGGTCTACCACCATCTCACGAATGCTTGGTATGATTATTCTGATGGTGCTTATAATGAATAAAGAGCGGATTATATACATAGATTTCCGTGAGCGTTTCAAAGCAGAGCTTGGCACTATTAAGCGCATACTTCGTATCGGTGTGCCAAGTGGTCTTGAAAACAGTATATTCAATCTGGGACGAATACTGACCATACGGATGATGACAGTATTCGGAGCACATCAGCTTGCGGCAAATGCTATTGCCAATAATATCGACGCGCTCAGCATAGTGCCTGCCTCGGCGGTGGGGCTTGCCATGGTTACTGTTGTGGGACAGTGCATCGGTGCGGGAGATTTTGACGAGGCTTTAAGATATGAGAAAAAGCTCCTTAAAAAGAGCTATTTGTATAATGCTGTTTTCAGTTCGGCACTCCTTGCGGCACTTCCGCTTATACTGCGGCTTTACAGTGCTTCGGATGAAGCTTTGCGTATCGCCGCCGTGCTCATATTCATACATCTCGGTGTGGGAATGCTTATGTGGCCGGCGTCATTTGTAACGCCAAATGCGCTTCGCGCGGCAAAGGATGTGCGCTTTACCATGGTAACGGCTATAGCATCAATGTTTACCTTCAGAATAGCACTTTCGTATGTTCTCGGAGTTTATCTTGGAATCGGAATCATCGGTGTATGGCTTGCAATGCTTGTGGACTGGGCGTTCCGTTTGGTAATGTTCAACACCCGCATTTCAAGCGGGCGCTGGCTTCGTAATGTGAGGGAGATGGAGAAATAAGTGGCGGATATATTCGATTATTTGGAATGGCGCGGCGATATTACAATGGATGCCGTTCCGTTTTGCGATGCGGACAGACTGATACTCTCCGAGCTTGCGTATATTGATTTCGAAAACGAGGAAGCACGTCCGCTTGGCGAGCTTTGCCGCGAGATGTTGAAGAAAATTGAGGTAGTGCGCCAAAGCGGTGCTAAAATGAAGCTTTTACATCATAAAAAGGACGAGGAGCTTCTTTTTGCGGTGGCGGAGTCGCCAAGATTTATGAATCTCAGTGTGGCGCACTGCGAGAGCAGGATTTGCCGTGACAGGGAAGAACAGTTCGGTGCTATGACCGTATATCTTCCCGATAAAAGCGCAATATGTGTGTTCCGCGGCACGGATTGGTCGATTGTGGGCTGGAAAGAGGACTTTATGATGTCCTACAGCGAGGCACTTCCTGCCCAGAGGAGTGCAGTGGCTTATCTTACGAGGGTAAGCCGCATTCATGGCGGACCGCTTCGTGTTACGGGTCATTCCAAGGGCGGAAATTTAGCTGTATATGCGGCGGCGTTTGCCGGTAAGGATATAAGAGCGCGTGTGGTTGACATAACCAGCCTTGACGGTCCGGGATTCTGTGAAAAAGTGACGGATTCATACGAATACTCCCTTGTTTCCGACAGAGTGCGGACATTTATGCCAAGGGCATCCATCGTGGGAGTGCTGTTCTCACGCACCGGCAAATTTACGGTTATCGAAAGCCGTGCGTCGGGTCTTATGCAGCATATTCCGTACAATTGGGAGATAATGGGCGGCGGATTTGTTGCGGCATCGGAGCAGGACGGCTCAAGTCAGCTTGTAGAGGAAAGCTTTAACGAGTGGATACGCGCCATGTCAACCGACGAGCGAAAGCTGTTTATAGATACGGTATGGTCGGTGTTGGCAAATCTTAAGATAAACGAATTTGGTGACTTACTTGATGGCAAGAATATGAGAGCGGTATTTAAGAATTACAGCGCCCTTGATGAGGATTCAAGACAACTTATATCGGAGACTCTTTCAAAGCTCAGGGGCTGTGCAAAGGAGTCCCTGCGAGAGCTTATTTCCGCGGCGAGGGCAAAAAAACAGTCAGGTAAACCGAAGTCTACCTGAGCCACTAATATGAAAACGGGAGGGGAACACCCTCCCGTATGCTTATTTGTCCGTTGACGACAGCTTGTATTCAAGCGAATCCACAAGTGCCATGAAGCTTGCTTCGATGATGTCCTCGGACACACCGACCGTAGTCCATACACGGTGTGAGTCGGTGGATTCGATAAGCACGCGCACCTTTGCCGCGGTGGTTGAGTTTGATTCAAGCACACGCACCTTAAAGTCGGTAAGCTTTACATCCGACAGCACAGGATAGAATGCGCAAAGTGCACGCTTAAGAGCCATGTCCAGCGCATTGACGGGACCGTTTCCGAGAGATGCCGAGGTTTCGGTAAGACCGCCTACCTCAACCTGCACCATTGCAGATGCCTGAAGCTTGCCGTCGGTTGACGGAAAATCGTCTGTAGTCTTATAAAGAACAACGTTGAAGTGAGGCTTATAGTCAAGCACCAGCTTTTTTATCATAAGCTCAAAGCTTGCGTCGGCGGCTTCAAACTGATAGCCGCGGTGCTCCATGTCCTTAAGCTTTTCGGTGATAAGCTTTGCCTCGGGGGAGGAGCGGTCAAGCTCGGGTATTATCTGCTTTGCAAGCTCCGCCACGGTTGAGCGTCCCGATACCTCCGAGATAAGAAGTCGCCGCTTGTTTCCCACAGCCGCAGGGTCAATATGCTCATACGCTCCATGAAGCTTCTCCATAGCGTCTATATGCATACCGCCCTTGTGTGTAAAGGCGGATTTTCCCGTGTAGGGCTTTGTGGGGCGTGTCACCACGTTTGATATATCGGATATGCGTCTTGCGGTTTCCATGAGAGCTTCGGTTTTCACCGATGCCGTTTTGCCGCACTGAAGTCCGCATTTGAAAGT
>CAJGCT010000050.1 GCA_904501985.1 uncultured Clostridia bacterium | reverse complement strand
TTTGCGGCAGTGGTGCCGAAAACGGAGTATACCGAAAGCGGCGTGAAAATAACTATTGGCAATTTCTGCGACGAGGCACAGTTTCTCGTCCGATTTAACGAAAAATCACCTGAAGGTGTTACCGGTGGTGAGCTCACCCATCTGACGGGTGGACTTTATCTGCTTCGTGCAACAGCGGATACCGTTGACATTACACTTAAATAGGAGTAAGCTGTGAGGATCTGTTTGGTTTTGGAAGGCTGCTATCCGTTTATCAACGGCGGCGTTTCCACTTGGATGCATCAATACATAAACGAAATGCCCGAGCATGAGTTTGTGCTGTGGGTTATCGGCGCGAAAGCCGAGGATAGGGACAAGTTTGTCTACACCTTGCCCGATAATGTAGTAGAGGTAGAGCAGGTGTTTCTCGATGATGCGCTGCGTGTTAAAGATACGGGCATATTCAATCATCACTTCACAGACGATGAAAAGGAAGCACTCAGACGTCTTGTATCCTCCGACAAACCAAACTGGGATTTGCTTTTTGAGATGTATCAGGTACGACGCATCAATCCTATGTCGTATCTGAAAAGCGAGAGCTTTCTTGAAACCCTTACCGAAACCTGCCGAAAGGAGTTTCCTTTTACAGCTTTTTCGGATACATTCCATTCCGTGCGCTCACGTCTTCTGCCCGTGCTTTATCTTATGGGCTCGAAAATCCCACAGGCGGACTGTTATCATGCCATCTGCACGGGATACGGAGGACTTCTCGCCTCAATGGCGGCTTACATTACCAAAAAGCCCATGCTCCTCACCGAGCACGGCATATACACAAGAGAGAGGGAAGAGGAGATCATCCGTGCGAAGTGGGTAGCAAGAGCATTTAAGCCTCACTGGATAGATTTCTTCTATATGCTCTCCGATCTTACATACGAGCGTGCGTTTCGCGTAACATCTCTTTTCACCCGTGCCATGCACACGCAGATCGATATGGGATGCGATGCCACGAAATGCAAGGTTATCGAAAACGGCATCAGTTACGAGAAACTCTGCGATATTCCTCTCAAGGAGGATGACGGAATTGTTGATATCGGTGCGGTCGTACGTCTTGCGCCGATCAAGGATATCAAAACCATGATATACGCATTCTTCGAGCTTTGTGCCAGACGTGACAACGTGCGCCTTCACATCATGGGTGGCGTTGACGACGAAGAATACGCTGACGAATGCTATGCGCTCACAAAACAGCTCGGACTTGAAGATAAAATCATTTTCACGGGACGAGTTAACATTATCGAATATTTTGAGAAGCTTGACTTCACTCTGCTTACAAGCATTTCCGAGGGACAACCCCTGTCAGTGCTCGAATCCTTTGCCGCAAGACGTCCTGCGGTAACAACGGATGTTGGCTGCTGCAGCGAGCTTCTTAACGGCAAGCCCGGGGACATGCTGGGCAAGGCGGGATATTTCGCTCCTCCTATGCAACGTTCAAAGCTTGCTGACGCCATGGAGCCGCTTTGTGAATCAAGAGAGCTTCGTCTTAAGATGGGCGAGATTGGTCAGAAGCGTGTATACGAAAATTTCAGGTATATTATTATGCTCACGAAATACCGTGATCTTTACAAAGAGGTGGAAAAGGAATGGCCGGAATTGGCTTCGAATTAAAAAAGCTTTTTGCTAAAAAAGGCGTGCTGAATTCCGCCAAGGCATACGGTTACGCGGCGGTGATCTGCACAGGACCTATGCTTCTCGGAGTTTTGCTGCTTCTTGGCATAATGGCACTCTGCAGCATTTTTGAGGTCGGACTACACACCAGGGAGCTGCTTATATGCATGATAACATACACTCTCCTCGCGTCGGTCACGGTATCCTCATTCTTTTCAATGGTGGTAACAAGATACGTGGCGGATATGCTCTTTGAAGAGAAAAAAGAGGCGGTGCTTCCCGCATTTTGGGGTTCTACTGTTATTATGTTGGCAGTAGGCAGTATTCTGTACGGTGTTTTTCTCGTTTTTTCAGGAGCAACGCTTCTTCAGGGAATACTCTGCTTTACACTTTTTGGTGAGCTTATTATCGTATGGAACGCTATGAGCTTTCTGTCGGCGATCAAGGACTACAAGGGAATATTCCTGTCATTTCTTACTTCCGTTGCTGTTAGCATACTCCTCGGTGCATTTCTCTTGTGGCTGAAGCTTCCCGTTATCGAATCGCTTCTGTTCTCGGTGAGTGTCGGATACGGAGTTATGCTTATATGGGACGTTATTCTGCTTCACCGCTATTTCCCCCATACAAAACTGGGAGCTTTCACGTTTATGCGGTGGATAGATGCGTTTTTGCCTCTGGCACTTTCGGGATTTTTTATGAACATCGGTATGTTTTCGCATCTTGTGATAATGTGGTTTTCGGACATCGGTGTACAGGTACACGGACTTTTCTACGGTGCTCCGTGGCATGATGTGCCGGCACTGCTTGCGTTCATGACCGCACTTATGACTACCGTCAATTTCGTAGTGTCGGTAGAAGTAAACTTTTACCCCAAATACCGCAATCATTACAGCCTTTATAACGACAAGGGCACCATCGACAACATAAAGCAAGCCGAAAAGGAAATGATCGGAACACTAAAAACCGAGCTGTTCTACACCGCGCTCAAACAGCTTTTGTTCACCGCAGCCGTTATTGCACTGGGCGGATATCTTCTCGATCTGCTTCCGCTGGGATTTAACGAGGTCATGCGTGGATATTTCCGTACTCTTTGTGTGGGATACGGCGTTTATGCCATCGGAAATATGCTTATGTTGATACTACTCTATTTCACGGATTACAAGGGTGCTCTTATCACAACGGCAGTATTTGCTGCTGCAACGGTTGGCTTAACGCTGTTATCGCTGTTGTTTTCGAGTATCTACTACGGCTTCGGCTTTTTGATTGCCGCTATGATATTTGCCGTCGTATGCGCCGTGAGGCTTGATTATTTTACAAAACGGCTTCCGTACTATATTCTGTCGGTTCAGCCGCTTGTATCAGAGGACCGCTCCGGAATGTTTACAAGACTCGGAGTATTTCTTAGTGATAAGCTGGAGGAAACAAAAAAATGAGGAAAAAGATTTTATCCGCCGCAGGCTTGCTTTTGGCAGCTATCATGTGTATGCCCGGATGCGATGATACATTTGATTCAGCCGCAAATTCAAACCTCGGCACGACTATTTCCAAATCGGAAATACAGACAGAAGAAAACATTCACATACGCGATAAAGATCTGCTTTATGAACAGCAGAACAATACCGAAATTGTAACGATGTATCTCACTGTTTCCATGGGCAATTCCGCCGAGAATACCGATCACACATGGGAGGAAATAAATACCTATTCCGCTTACGATTATGAAGAAATGGGCGTGGAGCGGTATAAAATAGCCGGGCTGATTCAGGTGGGCGACGAAAACGGACTGATTCCAGGTGAGCTTGGCTACGGTCAGGTCGCACCCAACTGCACGGTGCAGATACGCGGTCAGTCTTCCAGCCGAAACGTGCAGAAAAACTATAAAATCAGCATCAAAGACAACAAGGGTGACTGGCGTGGGCAGCAGACAATAGCACTCAACAAGCATCAGGGCGACGGTCTTCGCTTTCGCAACAAGCTCGGATTTGACCTTCTCTCGGATATCGACGAGCTGATGAGTCTTCGCACAACCTTTGTACGCCTTTACGTCAAGGATCTGACATCGGGCGAGGATGCGAAATTCGAGGATTACGGAATCTATACGCAGGTTGAACAGCTTAACAAGACTGCTCTCGAGCGTCACGGACTTGATAAGAGAGGGCATCTTTACAAAATCAACTTCTGCGAGTTTTACCGTTATGAGGACACGATAGTTACAAAGGACGATCCGAGATACGATGTTGCAAAATTCGAAGAAATACTTGAAATTAAGGGCGATGACGATCACACAAAGCTTATACGTTTGCTTGAGCGAATAAATGACTATTCAATCCCGATAGAAACCATACTCGAAGAGGATTTTGACATCGAAAACGTGGCATATTGGATGGCATTTCAGCTGCTTGTCGGAAATGTTGACACGCAGAGCCGAAACTTCTATATGTACAGCGCACAGAACGATAATCGTTGGTATATACTCTCCTGGGACCTTGACGGCTCCTTCAAACGGACGGAATACGAGCTTCTCGGGCGAAACGACTATACCGAATGGGAGTCCGGCGTGAGTAACTATTGGGGCAACGTGTTATTCCAAAGATGTCTGAAATCGGAAACGTTCCGTGGGGCACTCACCGCAGCTGTGGATGATATTTATGCCAAACTCTGTGACGGACGTGTGGAGGAATATGCAAAAGCTTACGCAAGCCTTCTGAAGCCGCTGGTTTACATCGGACGTGATGCTCTCTATATGCCGGTCACAGCGTCACAGTATGATATTATCGCATCCGCACTGGTTGATGAAATTAAAGATAACTACCAAAGATTCAAGGATTCCTTTGGCAAGCCTATGCCGTTCTACGTCGGCGTTCCGCAGCCAAGCGGCTCTAAGATCGGCCTGCAGTGGGAAGTATCGTACACGTTCGATGCCGAGGCTGTTTCGTACACGGTTGAGCTGGCACGGGATTACACATTTGCCGATCCGATCTTCAAAAAAGAAAATCTGAAAATCCCCACAGTTGAATTTGACGTTCTTCCCGAAGGTCAGTACTTCATTCGTATAAAAGCCTATGATGCCGGCGGTCAAACCCAGACTGCGTTCGACTCATACATGACTGACGGCGGTAAGGTTTACGGAACAAAATGCTTCTATGTTGATGCGAACGGTCAGATCGTGGAGGATGTTTATGTCGAAGACTGAACGCTACCGCCACGAGTGGAAGTATCTTATTGATACAGCGCAAAAGGAGCTTATCTGCCGGCGGCTCTCTCCGTTTTTGGAGCTTGACAAGCACGCAAAATCAGGCGGATATATGATCAGGAGCCTATATTTCGATGATTATTCCAACACAGCCTATGAAGAAAAGGATGCAGGTGTGCTGGAGAGAAAAAAATACCGTATACGCATCTATAACTGTCAAGACAGCAGTATAAAGCTTGAGCGAAAAAAGAAATTCGGCAGTTACATCTTCAAGGAGTCGGCAACGCTCACGAGGGACGAGGTCTACAAAATCCTCGACGGCGACTACGAATTTTTGCTGCACAGCAAATATCCGCTATGCAGGGAGTTTTACGTTGAATGTGTCAGCAACCTAATGCGTCCGCGCACTATCGTTGACTATGACCGCGAGCCGTGGATTCTGGATGCCGGAACAGTGCGCATCACCTTTGATATGGACGTGCGTGCCGCTGTGGGAAGCTTTGATATTTTCGACGCCACGCTTCCCGCACTCCCCGTGCTTGAGCCGGGCAAGTGTGTAATGGAGGTAAAATACACCGAATTTCTGCCGAAGTTTGTGCGCGACATTTTACCGGACAGGGCGTCCGAGTTTACAGCAGTGTCGAAATATGTGCTTTGCTATGAGAAGACAGAGTATATGCGAAGCTTTAAATATTGGTATGAAAATTAATTTGGAGGATGACTATGAGTGTACAGGACTTTATTAAAAAATCAATTCTCGAGTCGGGCGCGTTTGACGGAGTAACCGTGGCGAATGCCGCTCTCGGACTCTTAACCGCTCTTATCATGGGTGCCGTGATATATTTTGTGTATAGAAAATTTTATACAGGTGTTATCTATTCACGCGCATTTGCCATAACACTTGTAGGCATGACCGTGCTGACAGCCATGGTTACGCTTGCCATCAGTACAAACATCGTAATCTCCCTCGGTATGGTCGGTGCGTTGTCTATCGTACGCTTCCGTACCGCCATCAAGGATCCGCTTGACCTGCTGTATCTCTTCTGGGCTATTACAACGGGAATCACCGCGGGTGCAGGAATGTATGCGCTCGTTGCAGTAGCGGCACTTGTTATGACACTTATGATAATTCTGTTCTATCACAAGCAGCAGAAGGGGCGCATCTACATACTCGTAGTTCACTATACCGGTGATGCGGTGGGTGATGATATCATTCGTGCATTTGGCAAAATGAAGTATTTCATCAAATCCAAGACCGCGAGAAAAGATAAAACCGAAATGGCAATTGAGGTATTCTGCAAAAATAACGATACCTTCTTCATGGAAAAAATAAACTCTATTGACGGGGTTGATGATGCTACCCTGATTCAATATAACGGTGAATATCATGGATAAGATTTTTCAGTCGATAAAGGATTTCTCAACCGTAAAAAAGCTCTTTGAGGCTATAAACAAAACAACGGATGACTTTTTGTTCGTGTTTGATATACCGCACGATGAGAACCGGTTTTTCGGCTCCATTGATAAACGGTTTGCCGTGAGAAAGCCGGGGAGTGAGGTCAATACCTTTGAGGAAATGCTTACAGTCGTACATCCGGCTGACCGAAAGGCACTTTGTGAGGACATAGAAAGAATCAAAAACGGTGCACAGGACGCTCACGATATGAACTACCGTTGGATCAATCGTGACGGCGAAATCGTATGGGTCAGCTGTCGAGGACGGGTTGTACATGATGAGGGCGGCAACCCCCATCTCATGATCGGAAGAGTATCGGAGGAAGCGGTACGTCATCTCTATAATCAGGTCACCGGGCTCTCCAATAAAACCAAGCTTCGTGAAGACCTGAAGGTGCGTTTGATGGGGCCTGTGGGATCGCTTATGTTACTTGAAATTCCCGAGCTTGCGGACATCAATTTAAGTCATGGAAGAAGCTTTGGCAATCAGCTGCTTTGTGAGGTGGCGGATATTCTTAACGGTATAGATTCGGTGGAAGAAGCATACCATATCGACCATAATAATTTTGCGGCTGTAATCAGCGAATCATCCTATGAAAAAATGCAGGAGATATACCGGCAGATAAACAGTGTTATGAGTGAAAAATGTTCGCTCTGCGCCGGAGCTGTTCCGATCGACAAGAGTCTCTTTATAGATGTTTCTCATCTGATAGATTCCGCAAATGTCACTCTGAAAAAAGCAAAGCAAAAAACAACCGACTGTTTTGAATTCTTTTCTGCCGATGATATTGAGCAGAGAATAAGTGCACTTACACTTCTTGAGGAGCTCAAGGAGAGTGTACAAAACAACTTCGAAGGCTTCGAGCTTTGGTATCAGCCTCAGGTTAGAAGCGGAAGCTATGAGCTTTACGGAGTGGAGGCACTGCTCAGATATAATTCAAAAAAACGCGGAAAGGTTTTCCCTGATTCATTCATCCCGCTTCTCGAGCAATCAAGGCTTATTGAGGCTGTGGGAATGTGGGTGTTAGATCAGGCACTCGCTCAGTGTAAAGCGTGGCGCGAATTTATTCCGTCACTGCAGGTGAGCGTGAATTTTTCAAGCGTTCAGTTTGAGGACTATAAAATCGGAGAAAAAATTGTTGATGCTCTGAAAAATGCGGGAATGCCCGGAGAGTCCCTTACCGTTGAATTGACGGAGTCCGTTCAGCTGCATCAGGACAAGCATTTTTATGATTTGATCAAGTATATCAAATCGTACGGAGTGCGTTTTTCCATAGATGATTTCGGAACGGGCTATTCAAATCTCGGATATTTGAAACAGCTTGACGTAAGCGAAATCAAAATTGACCGAAGCTTCGTGTCCGAGATCGAAAAGAATACCTACAATTACAGACTTATCAGCAACGTAATTGAATTTGCGAAAACCAACTCCATACATGCGTGCTGTGAGGGTATTGAAACCGCAAAAGAGCTTTCTATACTTGAGCCGCTTCAGGTGGATTTTTTCCAGGGATATCTCTTTGACAAGCCCTGCACGGTTGATGAGATCGCACAAAAGTACATCCACAAATCTTCCGATGCATATGAGGCAAGAATCGCGGCTATTGAGGAGATAAATCGTTTCAAAGAGCAATTCGGAACGATACACTTCGAGCCAAAGAATATCCTGCGTGCAAATGATATCGGGCTGTGGATCATTCGAATTGACAAAAAAAACAACCGTAATGAGCTGCACGTAGATGATGTAATGGAGCGAGTGCTCGGCCTCACGGAGAAGCTATCACCGGGTGAGTGTTACGATTATTGGTACAGCCGCATTTCTCAAAATGATAGGGAATATGTTGATCACGCTGTCAATGTGATGATAAATGACAAAAAGGCAGTACAATTCGGTTATCGCTGGAATCATCCGGAGGTCGGTCAGGTAACCGTACGCAGCAGCGGAATACGCACGTCGGATGAAGGCGATAAGATAGTGCTTGACGGTTATCATCGCATACTCACCGGAGTTGAGGGAGCGTAAATGCGCAAATAATAAAGCAAGACCAAGGAGCAAATACTATGAAGACAATTCAAAGCAAAATACTGTTTGTTGTAATTACCGCGCTTATTGTGATTACTGCGATAGTAACCTCCATCGCAGTCGGTGTAACGCATAATATCATGCATAAGGATGCGGACAGAATATTAAATAATGTTTCTCTGAAGGAAGCCGCATATATCAATGACATGCTGAACGATTTTATGCAGTCGTCGGCCATTATGGAGCACTACGCAATACATGAGCTTAGCAGTGTGAGTGCGCTGAATAATGAATCCTATCGTGATGAATATATGGCGGAAATATGCCACCTTTTTGACGAGGTTGCACTTAATACCGCCGGAACAACCGCATATTATCTCTGCTTCTCACCCGAGGTGACGGGTGGTGTTACTTCCGGATTTTACTCAAAATTCAAAGAAGATGGCGTGTACGAGCTTTCAAAAGAGGAGTTTGCGGAGCTTGACCTTTTCAACGCACAGTTTATCAAGGAAAGCGGATTTGACGTGATTGGATCCGGCAATATATGGCTGCAGCCCCGAAGGAGTACCTTTGCCCCCGACGATACGGTTGTTTCCTACCTTACGCCACTATACAAAGAAAATACCTTTTTAGGATTCCTCGGATTCAATATGGATTTTGACTATCTGCTTCATCTGGTAAACGGAATAACTGTTTATGACTCCGGTTGTGCCCTTTTACTCAGCGATGACAAAGAGATCTGTTACAATCCATCGGAGAATACAAAGATTGCAGAAGACTATACCGAGGCAACAACACCCCTAAAAAACGGAATGCACCTTGAGCTTCGCGCTGCATATAAGGACATCCAGAGTGGTCTGCGTCCTATGCTTAGCTATATAATTGGCGTCTTTTTGGTGGTGCTTGCACTGGCAATTCTGTATACCTTCTGGGTAACACACAGAATTGTTACGCCTCTTAAAAAGCTCACTTTCGCAGCAGCCAGCATATCCTCCGGCGTTCAGGACGTGAATTTTGTTGTGGATTCAAAAGATGAGATAGGTATACTCTCGCGCGTGATGAGTGATACTTACGCAAAGATTCGAGAATATTCTGCATATATAAACGCGCTTGCTTACAGAGATTCTCTTACGGGCATAAAGAACAGTACAGCCTATGCCGAAGCAATCGATGAGCTTAACAAAGAAATAAACACGGGCAATCCCTCTTTTGGTGTAATAGTTGCAGACATAAACAATCTGAAGAAAACCAACGACACCTACGGACACGATATCGGAAATGAACTTATCATTCATTCAGCGAGAATACTTACCGACATATTTAAAACAAGCGCTGTATACCGAATCGGCGGCGATGAATTTGTTGTTGTGTTAAAGGGAAAAGACCTTGAGCGTCACCGTACCCTCATTGAAAAAATGGACGTTACATTCTCTGCCGATTACATAACAGTAAACGATGAAACAGTACCTATTTCAGTAGCGAGAGGAGTTTCGGTGTTCGATTCGTCAATTGATCAAGTTTATGCAGATGTATTTGCGAAGGCTGACCACGCGATGTACATGAATAAGGAAGACATGAAGGCTGCACTAGTGTGAAGTCTGTCGCCTAGAGAATAGCAAAAAAGCTGAAATGCCACAATGGCATTTCAGCTTTTTGTTGGTACGTGTGACAAGACTTGAACTTGCGGCCTCTACCACCCCAACGGATAAATTCACGTTTTTTCGGTGCTTTTTAGTTTTTTGGGTGCTTTCCTGTCCGGAAAATCCGCGATTTCCGTGCTCTCGTGTGCTCTTGTGTCCGAATAGTCCGTGCGTGTCTATGGTCTTAATATGTGGTCAGGAATATTTGATATGGTCAGTATGTGGTCAGGCTTGCCTCCCGAATTTTCGCGGAATCCGCGGTTCGGGAGGCGTTTGTTTTTCACCCCGATTTCGCAAGTTCCTCAAAAGCACGGTGATATTTCTTTAGAATACGAGCAGCAACAAAATCTATTTTTTCATCATTTGTCATTTCAATATTGTAACCGCTTTCAACATCGATGAGGATGTACTTTGGTCTATCATCAATGCAAATATATGCGGCACCAAATTTATCAGCAATCTGCGTAGAACGCCCAAAATCTTGCTCTGCTTCAGCTAAGTCCATTATTTGCTCCGGTTTGATACTCATAAACATCCCTCCAATCACAAAATATTATACTCGAAATTCACCCTAATTCAAGGTCATAATTGTTAATACGTTGTGTTGCCAATGGGTCCAATATTTGCACCGCATTAGTCAAAGAAAAGGACCTTGCCATAGCAACAACAAGTTGCTTGCCGAATCTGCGAAGCTGTGGTATAATAGAATCACAATGAATTAAGGTGGTGATACTATGACAACAAAAGATATAATTCTCGAGCTTCGAACAAAGAACGGACTTTCCCAGGAAGAGCTTGCTGAAAAGGTATTCGTGACACGTCAGGCGGTATCTCGTTGGGAAACGGGCGAAACGATACCGAGTACAGAAACACTGAAGCTTCTCTCTCGTCTGTTTGACGTATCGATAAATACGCTCCTCGGCTCGCCCGAAACACTTATTTGCAAGTGCTGCGGTATGCCGCTTGAGGATGCCAGCATAAGTCGAGAGAAGGACGGGCATTTCAACGAGGAATACTGCAAATGGTGCTACGCTGACGGCGAGTACACGCTTGATTTTTGGAAGCAATATGACGTTACCTGCGATAAGGAGAAGTTTGACGAATTCAAGAAGCAGCTTATTGTTGAATTAAATGTCCTGCTGAATACTTTGGGACTTCCCAAAGTTGAAGGTTTAAATGTATTACCGGGTGAATTTGTCAACATGGAGTATACGCTCCCAAATGGTGAGAAAGTGAAATTTCTCGATGACAAGGCGACCTATCTCGGCAGCCAGCTTGAAGGTAAGGACGGTAAATGCTACGGAATTGTTGCAAATATGGAATTGCTGCTTATCTGCAGTTATGAAGAAAACGGAGAGAATCCAGAGCTTTTGATATATAAA
>CAJGCT010000049.1 GCA_904501985.1 uncultured Clostridia bacterium | reverse complement strand
CGCAAAAGCCTGTGAAACAGGATTTCCTGCGTATATTATACCATATTTTTCTCTGCATTTCAATACATAGGTGCAAAATAGTTGACAGAATGCATGGCTGTCCTTTTATAGCTTATTCAAAAAACAAATGCCTTCCCTTGTGGAGAAGGCTAAATCTGTTTATATTTTTCTTCGGCTTACTTAATACAAATATTTAAGCTTGGTTGTGCTTTTATCCCAAAGATAGCCGAGCATCGTCATTTCATCCTCGGTGAGCAGGTAGTATTTATAGGATATCTGCCCCTTTTTGTCGGGGACAGGGTCATCACGAGTCACATCCACATAAAGGATTTCACCGTCAAGTAATACCATATTCCATACGTGCGCATCCGGACTTGCGGGAGATGTTCCGTTTACTGCCGCCGCACGTATGCCAGCACGCTCACACAGCATATTAAACGCCGCGGCGTACCCCTGGCATACCGCTATATGCGCATTAAGCGGACCGTATGCAACCAGCGATTCAACGGGAATTTTTCCGTCCGTATAATTTACATAATCGTACTCGCAGTAAAGAACAAGATAGTCATGTATGGCTTTAATACGCTCATCGGCTGTCATATTCTCATCAAGTATCCTTGAAATCACCTCGTCAGCCGACTCAGACGCCTCGGTGTGGAACTTTTTCAGCGTATCCGGGTCATTTTCATACTTAAGTATAAGCTTATAGGTGTTGTTTCCCGGCACATAGGAGCAAAGAAGCTCCGAGAAATAGAAATATTCGAGATTTATAATATACGACGTGTTGTAATACCGCGTCCATACATCCATGGGAAGAGATGTTTTAAAGGTAAACTCCTCTATAAGCTCACGGTTAAGCACATAAAACAGATCCATAAACTCTGCTTCGGTTTCAAGATAGTTGTGTGCCGCATTATAGAGCACCTGCTCTTTAAAATAGCCGTAAGGGTCGTTCATGTAGCCGATGATGCGCATTGCAATTGCGGCGGCTTCACTGCGTGTAGCACTGCCCGTACCGTTATACAGCCGACCGCCTTTTTTGTCGGGAACACCGCGAAGAATATATTCTCCAAACGCCGCTTTGGCATAATCGTCCGACGTGTCGGAAAACGGATCGTCAACCGGAGCCGGATCAATACCGAGAGCCATTACCGTCATTCTTGTCATGTCGGCACGGGTGATAGGTGCTTCGGGGGAAAAGCCTGCTTCAAGCGCCTCATCGGTAATAAAGCCAAGCGCATACGCAAGACTCAGATATTCAGACGCCCGATTGTCGGGGAATATCTCCTCGCCTACAGGCGTATCAATGTCATAGCCTACAGAACTTATCAGGATCTTGACAAAATCTGAATTTGACACCTCACGCTCAGGATAGAAATACCCGTCCGGATAGCCGGAAATGATCCCTCTCTTGGCAAGTGCCGTCACATCGTCATAAAACCATTTATCGGAAGTCACATCGGGAAATTCGGTGCGCACAGATATCCCACTTGCGGCATCAGACTGGGGTGTGGCCGCAGAAATCCCACTATTTGCCCATGGAGACACGGCAGACAGGGATATAACCGACAGCAGAACGCCGGCGGCTGCAGAAGTAATAAATCGCAGGGGTATCTTGTGGTTCATTTATATTCTCCGATGTGTTTTGATATGCGTATTCAAAATATGCCCTTTTCGCAAAAATAGCGACAAACATTGACATTTTTGAAGTATGTATAAAATATTTTATCATATAAAAAAACGCTTGTCAACGGGTAGCAGGGGCGTCAAAATTATTTTACAATTCGCCCGCTCGCAGGCGATTTATTTCCAATCTGTAAACAGTAAAATCCGCGCACCAACGGCACGCGGATCTATGTTATAAAACCTTGGACAAAAATTCTCTTGTTCGGGGCTGCTTGGGATTTGCAAAAAACTCCGCAGGACTGTTCTCCTCAAGAATACGTCCCTCATCCATAAACAGAATCCTTGACGCAACCTCTTTGGCAAATCCCATCTCGTGTGTTACCACTACCATGGTCATGCCGTCCGCCGCAAGCTCCTTCATAAGGTCCAGAACCTCACCTACCATTTCGGGGTCAAGAGCTGACGTCGGCTCGTCAAACAGAATAACGTCGGGATTCATTGCAAGTGCACGTGCTATAGCCACACGCTGTTTCTGTCCGCCGGACAGAGTGGACGGGTAAACATTCGCCTTGTCCGCAAGTCCGATACGCTGAAGCAGGCGTTCTGCGTTTGCACGCGCCTCGGCTTTTATCTGAGCTTTGCCGGCGGCAATCTCTGCCTTCGCCCTCTTATTCTTTCTGAAAAGATTGGTTAGGGGCAGGAAGAAATTCGCCGTTTTGGCATGACGAAGATCCTGGAGTCCCACATGAACGGGGGCTAACATAATGTTTTCGATAACGGTCTTGTTTGCAAACAGGTTGAACTGCTGGAACACCATTCCCATTTTGCGGCGGTGGATGTTTATATCAACCTTCATATCGGCAATGTTTACGCCGTGGAAGATGATTTTGCCGCCGGTGGGGTCTTCCATACAGTTGAGGCAGCGCAGAAACGTGCTCTTACCGCTTCCCGAAGGACCGATAACACAGACGATATCGCCCTTAGCTATGGTAACATTTACGCCTTTAAGCACGTCAAGCTTGCCAAAGCTTTTCTTAAGATCAATTACGTCTATCACTCTTCTGCAGCCTCCTTTCCATTATCTTTATGCCAAGCGTTATAAGCATGATGACAACTATATAGATAAGTGCCATTACAAGGAATGGTACCATAAACTCATAGGAGTTGGAGCCGATCATGTTGAAGGCGGTATAAAGGTTTGCCGCACCGACGAAGGATACCACAGATGTTTCCTTGATAAGCGCGATAAACTCGTTTCCGAGGGTGGGAAGGATATTCTTTACCGCCTGGGGAATAACGATCTTTATCATGGTAACGGGGAACGAAAGTCCCACAGCTCTGCCTGCTTCCATCTGACCGGGATCGACAGACTGTATGCCTGCACGCATAAGCTCTGATATGTAAGCACCGGAATTAAGACCGAATACCAGAATAGATACATCAAGTCCCGACATGGGTATGCCAAAAAGTGGCAGCATTACATAGTAGAAAAGAAGAAGCTGTACCGCCATAGGCGTTCCGCGGAAGAATCCCACATATACCGAGCAGATACCGTTAAGGACTCTCGGCAGGACCTTATACTTGGGGACTACACGCACCGTAGCGATGAGCGTACCGATAAGAATACCGATAACAAGACCGATCACCGATATAACGATGGTGTTCTGAAGTCCCTCCAGCACCTTGACATAACCCTTGGCGTTTATAAGGGTGTCAAGGAATTTGTTTACTGCTTTTATCGGAGTGTTGAACACGATTTTCGACAAAAGCACAGGTATGATACTTGTCACGCTTTTATCTCCCTTGTTAAGAATACCGCTCTTCCGCCGATACGCGAAAGAGCGGTGATGTTATACGCTTTTACAACTACGGCTTACGCCGGAGTTGCTGACTCATCCGAAGGATTAGTCATTGACTCATCCGTTCGGATTAGTCGTTGACTCATCTGAAAGATTAGTCGTCGACTCATCCGTTAGGATTAGTCGTTGAACGCAGCACTGATTGCTGCTGCGGGAGCGGAGTCGATGATAACCATGTTGATGTTGCCGTTTACAAGGTCCTGAACTGCAAGAGAGCCGTTTGCATAGCCTACGCACTCAGCCGCATATCCGGTAAAGCCCCAATCAGCATCGCCCTCAACATAGAAGAGACCGGTAGTGCCGTTCTGAACACCGATCTTGGTGTCTTCGGTAAGACCGTTAAGGATAGCTTCAACGGAAGCAACGTCGGTGCAAGCGTCGAAGGTAGTGTCATCAGCCTTAACGATGATCTTCTGGGATGCGCTGTAGTAAGAATCGGAGAAGGTTACATACTCCTCGCGCTCAGGCTTAATGGTAAGACCAGCCATTGCGATATCGCACTTCTGCTGACCAACGGAGAGGCATACGGACTCGAAGTCCATGTTCATGATAACCAGCTCCTGACCGAGGGTCTCAGCGATGAGAGCCGCGATCTCCATGTCGATACCGAGGTAGTTCTCGCCATCCATGTATTCGAAGGGCTCGAAAGCAGCGTTTGTAGCTACAACGAACTGATCCTTGGAATTGTCAAGAGCTGCGGAAACTACGGGAGTGGGAGTGCCGTCGCCGAAATACTTGTTGCAGATCTCGTCAAACTTGCCGTTTGCCTTGATCTCAGCGATGATTTCGTTTACCTTGGTGAGAAGCTCGGGCTGAGTCTTGTCAACGCCGAAAGCATACTCTTCCTCGGTAAGGTCGATGTCGATAACCTTAACAACATCTGCGTCTGTGCCGCAAGCGGCAAGTGTGAGCACAGCCATAAGAGCTGCGAGCACAAGTGCAAGAATTTTTTTCATGATAAATACTCCTTATGATATAAAATTTAATAGATTTTCATTGCTGTATATATATTACACCAAATATCGGGAAAAGTCAATAGCAAAAAGAAACAAAGTTACATCATACCGATGACAATATTACCTGTTTATCTTATATTTCGCACCGCCTGCGATATCGGTAAGCTCAACGCCCATGGCTTTGAGCTCGTCGCGGATACGGTCAGCCTCGGCGAAATTCTTTGCCTTCTTGGCATCCTGACGCGCTTTTATCTTGGCTTCAATATCGGGATCGGGAGTTCCCTCCTCGCAGATTACCGCAAATTCGCCTGCCTTTGGAGCCGCCGCGTCCTTTGCACGCTTTGCATCGGCTTTCTTTATAAGATCAAGACCCAAAACGTAGTCGAAGTCCGCAAGAAGCGCAAGCTTTGTGGCGTCGTTTGTCTTTGCCTTAAGCACATCGTAAACCGCAGTCATAGCCTGTGCGGTGTTAAGATCGTTTCCGAGAGCCTCAAGGAATTTCGCTTTCTGCTCATCGAATACAGCCTTGTCCGTTTCTCCCTCAGGCTTAAGTGCCGCTATCTTGCCTATAAGCTTATTGTAGGTCACAACGGCATTGTCAAGGTTTTCCCACGAGAATACAAGATTCTTTCTGTAGTGGGACTGCAGGCAGAACATGCGGTAAACAAGGGGATCGTATCCCTTTTCTTCAAGGAGCGATACCGTCAAAAACTCGCCTTTTGACTTTGACATCTTGCCGGAATTTGTGTTAAGGTGATGAACGTGCATCCAATAATTGCACCACTTGTGACCGAGATATGCCTCGGACTGTGCTATTTCGTTTGTGTGATGGGGGAACGCATTGTCGATACCGCCGCAGTGGATGTCAAGGTCCTCGCCGAGATGCTTCATTGATCTACCGGAGCACTCAATATGCCATCCGGGATATCCCACGCCCCAAGGAGAGTCCCATTTCAGTGCCTGATCCTCAAATTTGGATTTTGTGAACCACAGAACGAAATCGTTCTTGTTTTTCTTGTTGCTGTCCTCCTCAACGCCCTCTCTCACGCCCACTTCAAGGTCATCCTCGGAGAAATCGTTGAAGATATAATACTGCTTCAGCTTCGATACGTCAAAATATATATTTCCGCCTGCCGCATACGCGTATCCCTTTTCAATGAGGGTCTCGATTATGTGAATATAATCGTCAATACAGCTTGTTGCAGGCTCAACCACGTCGGGACGCTTGATATTAAGCTTGCGGCAGTCCTCAAAAAATGCATCGGTGTAGAATTTCGCTATTTCCATTACGGATTTGTTCTCGCGCTTTGCACCCTTAAGCATTTTATCCTCGCCTGTGTCCGCATCGGATGCAAGATGTCCCACGTCGGTGATATTCATAACGCGCTTTACGTTGTAACCGTGATAGCGCAAGGATTTTTCAAGTATATCCTCCATTATATAGGAGCGAAGATTGCCGATGTGGGCAAAATGGTACACGGTAGGTCCGCAGGTATACATTTTTACAAGGTCCGGGTCATTCGGCACAAAGTCCTCTCTTGTGCGCGTTGCGGTGTTATACAGCTTTATCATTATTTTTCTGTCTCCTTTTCGGCAAGTTTCTTCTCAAGCTGTTCTATGCGGATGTTAAGTCTGCACAGCTCCTGTGCCACAGGGTCGGGGATGTGCACCTGGTCAAGGTCGCAAGCACTGACCTTTGCGTTGCCGCGCTTAACCACACGCGCAGGAATACCAACCGCGGTGCAGTTTTCGGGAATTTCCTCCAGCACCACTGCATTTGCGGCGATTTTGGAGTTATCCCCCACCTTGAACGGTCCCAGCACCTTTGCGCCTGAGCCTACCATGACGTTATTGCCGAGGGTAGGATGGCGTTTTCCAACGTGCTTTCCCGTACCGCCAAGGGTTACGCCCTGATATATGGTGCAGTTATCGCCTATCTCCGCGGTCTCTCCGATAACAACGGCACTTCCGTGGTCGATAAACAGACCCTTACCTATAGTCGCACCGGGGTGTATCTCGATTCCTGTTAAGAATCTTGCCCCCTGGCTCACCATTCTTGCGGCGAAATGCTTATTGTGCTTGTAAAGCTTGTGGGAAAGTCGGTATGCAAGCACCGCGTGGAAGCCGGAGTAAAGCAGAGCCACCTCTATATTGCTTGTCGCCGCAGGGTCACGCTCACGGATAACCCTTATGTCGTTTGCTATCTCATCTTTTGCCTTAATCATACTGTCCTTTGCCTTGACAATGCCGTCCTTAAGCTTTTCAAAGTCCAAATCAAGGTTTATTTCCATAATAATCTCCATTCCGCCGCCATAGCGGCAGCACAAATATTTAGTGAAATTCAAATGTGTTTGCTTTGCAAACAAAAATGGGACGGGACCCATTTTTAGTTTGAATTTTTTGTGCGTGAACAGTTAATAAACGCTTACGCTAAATAAACTTTCACGCTATCGTCTCCTTCTCAAATATATCAAAAAAACGCCCCACAGCTCCACCTGAAGCTGTAAAGGCGTCGGGGGATTCCCCACTCGCGGTTCCACTTTACAATTATACTCACGGTATCGTATCAAATACCTGCCGCTGTAACGCGCGGCACACGGGAGAGACTACTGTTACTTCGCCCCACCGGCTCACGGACGCACTTTATGCCGCAGTCTCTTTCATGCGCTCACACCACGCGATCCCTCGCGGCGCAGTTCTCTGAGAAAGCTCCAAAACGGCTTCTTTCCGCTCACAGCCATTGATTTATATTATCATTATATACCATACTTCTCCATTTGTAAATACCTTTTTGAAAAAAAGTCAGAAAATTTCTTCGGCGTTGTTTGGATCAATCACTGTAATACGGCGTCCAAGCTTTCTTGCATACTCAACAGTATATGCTGTACCACCGTCAGGTCTGCCGTCATATACAGCAATAAGTCTGCCTGCATTTTCTACCATTTTTCTATCTCTTTCGTGGTAGCATCCGCTGTAATAAAACTCCGAAAAATACGCCGCTTTATCGCACTGTGCTATTAAATTGCGATACCTCTCTTTTTGAGAAGTACTCCATTTTTCTTCCTGCCCACGGAACGGAATAGCAGCTACAAGGCGCACAGAAGGCTCTTTTTTTCGAAACTCCAGCACCGCCTCCATTGCCCACATATCCACTCCGAGAGCGCCGCCGGATATAAATACCTTTACCCCTTCGTCAAAAAACACTCTCTCTATTTCCCTGTATAATCTACGTTTTATATTTATGCAATCCTCATGGGATTCATCGTATTTGAATTTGAACAGCGCAGGGCGATGTCCCGTAAATGCACAATTTCTTTCTATATTCATTTTCTAACCCCTCTTTGTAGTTTATACAACATTGTATAGCGTAATATTAACATTATACAATATATAATATCGCATGTCAACTATAATACATTCTAAATTATCGAATTTTCTCGCGCTGTACAATGTACAATATTACATGAGGTGATTTGATATGTGTCAGCACGATGAAAACTATGTTGCAAGCAGAATTGTAGCTTTGCGAATGGCAAAAGGGGTATCTGCACGGGAAATGAGCCTTTCGCTGGGACAAAATCCAAACTACATTCAGCTAATCGAAAATAAAAAGTCACTGCCGTCACTCTCTGCCCTTGAATACATTTGCGAATACCTTGGCGTATCTATGTCAGAGTTTTTCGATGAGGGAAATGTTCTGCCCGGACGGCTTCGTGAATTGAACGATGTGCTTCGCAAGCTCACTCCTGCGCAGATAGATATTATCCTTGCAATGGCAAAGGAGCTTTCAGGAAAAAGGTAATATTTCTCGCATATTTTGTTCGATGCCGTAAACACAAAGTCCACATTTTCCACAGGCTCTGCTGTGGGAAATGTGGACAATTTTATGCCCTATTTACACGCTTTTACACACTTTCCACAGAGTTTTCCACAGAAATGTGCCATAAACGGCGTATTTCCGTTGACTTTTGGCAAGTTTTCCACAGGTTGTCAAAAAGTCGGTGGAAAACTTTAATCAGTTAAAATATTTGCGGTCGAGACTGCGAAGCTGTATAGCTTCAGCCACGTGGAGCATACCGATATCTTCGCTTCCGGCAAGGTCGGCGATGGTTCTCGCCACGCGAAGAAGTCTGTCATATCCTCGTGCGGACAACCCCATTTTATCGTATGCTGACCGAAGCAGCGCGGCGGCATCGCCGTCAAGCTTACAGAATGTGGCAAGGTGACGTGTGGACATATCGGCATTTTTGTGAATAAGCGGTATCATGGGGTCTTCCCTCACCGCCGCCTCGCACCGCTCCCTTGCTATTTTCCTTGCACGGTTTACTCTCGCCCTCACCTCTGCCGATGTCTCGCTTTTCGGCGGAGCGGACAGCTCATCGTATGTGAGAGAGGACACCTCAACCTGTATATCAATACGGTCAAGCAGAGGACCGCTTATCTTTGACATATACTTTTTGATATCCTCTTTCTTACATTGGCACTTTTTGGTGGGATGTCCGTAGTAGCCGCACTTGCAGGGGTTCATTGCCGCCACAAGCATGAATGAGGACGGGTATGTAACCTTTCCGCTGGTGCGTGTGATTGTAACCTTGCCGTCCTCAAGGGGCTGACGGAGCGATTCCGTTACCATTTTGTTAAATTCAGGCAGCTCGTCAAGAAACAGCACGCCGTTATGGGCAAGCGATATCTCTCCCGGCTGAGGATTCGCGCCGCCTCCAACAAGGCTTGGCGCGGACATTGTATGGTGAGGAGAGCGGAACGGGCGTCTTGTAAGTATGGACATACCGCCGTTTAAATTTCCTGCCACGGAATGTATCTTTGAGGTTTCCACCGCCTCGTCAAAGGTTATTTCGGGGAGGATTGTGGGAAGCCTTTTTGCAAGCATACTCTTACCCGTACCGGGAGGTCCTAGCATCAACACGTTATGTCCGCCTGCCGCCGCTATTTCAAGGGCACGCTTAACCTTATCCTGCCCTTTAACATCGGAGAAATCGCAGTATCCGTCGTCAACCGCAGGAGCGAATCCGTCGTGGTCAAATCTTGTGGGGGAAATCATCTTCTCGCCGCGAAGATGGCAAAGGAGTGATGACAGGTCATCAACGCCGTAAACGTTAACGCCTTTTACGACAGCCGCTTCTCCGGCGTTGGATTTGGGTACGAAAATCTCGGTAAGTCCTGCTTCTTTTGCGGCGAGGGTCATGCACAGAATGCCGTTTGCCTCCCTAAGCTTGCCGGTCAGCGAAAGCTCGCCGATAAAGCAGCATTTTCCAAGATTGACCGTCTCCGGCAGTATACAGTTTGACTGCATTATGCCAATCATCATGGCAAGGTCAAAGGTTGAGCCTTCTTTCTTACGGTCAGCAGGCGCAAGATTCACCGTAATACAGCTTTCGGGAAAAGAAAAGCCCACATTCTCCATTGCGGCTATAATGCGCTCTTTGGATTCCTTCATCGCCGCTCCCGGCAGTCCTATTATATCAAATCTCGGCATCTTCTCCTGAGAATTGCATTCCACCGACACCAAAAAGCCGTCAATCCCCGCAAGTCCTGCCGAATATACTACAGACAGCATCTCTATTCCGCCCTTTCTATCATCCGAACTAATGTTCTTTTTTATATTTTAACATATATGTAATAAAAATGCAATACCTAATTTGAATTTTTATCCGATAATATTTGTAATGGGGTTGAGGTGTAGGAGTGCAAAATTGTTTGCATAAGGGAATTACGCGCTTTCTTGAAAGAAAGCTGTGCAAAGAACTTTATACAAAAAATTACTAAAGGAATTTCCAAACGAATGCTAATCGTTAGAACGCACTGCTCGCGCCGCCTGCATGGCCCCGCACCATTCCGGCGGCTTGGGTTGCTGCTAACTATATCTGAATTCCGTCAAAAAGGTGAAGATGAGGCGGTCACGTGTATGTGGTCGCCGGGGAAGGGGACCCCGGCTGCCGGGAGCGCGGGATATATCCCTTTAGCGAAGCATCTTAAAATAGCAACAGGAGGAACGGAATTCAAGCAAAGTTAATATTACAACAATGGGTGGGAAATACCTACCTGTATAAAGTTCTTTGCGGAGCTTTCTTTCAAGAAAGCGACCGTATTCCTATACGCGACCGTAACCCCCACATAAAAGAAAGGACGAATACTATGAAAAATCAAAAGACTGTAACTGTGCGTGTAAGTGATGATCTGCTTGAGAAGCTTTATTATGTGGCGAACAGCGAGGGAAGAACGCTAAATAATCAGTTTTTGCTGATGGCACGGAATGCCGTTGCGTATTTTGAGAAGACGAAGGGCAAAATAGACCAGAAAAAGATAGCGGCGGTAAGAGAAGAAATGGAAAAAGAGCTTGGCACTGCAAACGATGGAGAATAAGGTGTAATGGGAGCATTTTTTGCTTCCATTCCTTATTATATATAAAAAGTTTCATAAATTACTTGGAACTTTTATCGTTTTGCATCTTTACAAATCGCAAATTATGCGGTATAATATTAACGTGGCGTTACTTCGCCTGTGTTTTGTTGCGCCTTTAGGCGTATCACAGGTGATATACGCAAAAATTTGTTTAAATTTTATTTTTTAAATAGGAGGATTTCCAACATGGCAAGAAAAAAGATATCCATGGACGGTAACACAGCCGCCGCTCACGCGTCGTATGCGTTTACCGAAGTTGCAGGTATCTACCCCATCACTCCTTCTTCCGTAATGGCTGACGTTACAGACACCTGGTCTGCAACCGGTCTGAAGAACATAATGGGTGATACCGTAAAGGTTATCGAAATGCAGTCCGAGGCAGGCGCCGCAGGTACTGTTCACGGCTCTCTTGCAGCCGGCGCGCTCACCACTACTTACACCGCATCTCAGGGTCTTCTTCTGATGATCCCCAATATGTACAAGATCGCCGGTGAGCTTCTCCCCTGCGTTATTCACGTTTCCGCACGCTGCGTAGCTTCTCACGCACTCAACATCTTCGGCGATCACTCCGACGTCTACGCTTGCCGTCAGACCGGTTTCGCTATGATGGCTGAGTCCAATCCTCAGGAAGTTATGGACCT
>CAJGCT010000048.1 GCA_904501985.1 uncultured Clostridia bacterium | reverse complement strand
GACCGGCTCCTTAAACCGCTCGGACATCTCTCCACGGTGAGATGCATATCTGCAACATATATATTTTATCACAACGATGCGCCCTTGTCAAGAGGTTTTTGAAAAAAACTTGAAATTTACATAGCAGTAAAAATCTCCCCATACCGTGTGGGCGGCATCACAGTAAGGCGATTCACAAATCGCCCGTAACCGCGTAGAGGAGGCGTTTCGCCTCCCGTTTTTTATTTCAGCAACCGATATATGCGGCATCAGCCACGAATATTTCAGACGGCTGTTCCGATCTTTCTATAACACCATTCCCATTTCCTATATAAATTCGCTGAAGCTTACGCGCGCCAAGGAGCTTATCTCATCGGGAATGTATACAATATATCGAAGCGGCACTTTCCAGCGGATAC
This sequence comes from uncultured Clostridia bacterium, assembly GCA_904501985.1. Classification (GTDB taxonomy): domain Bacteria; phylum Bacillota; class Clostridia; order Oscillospirales; family CAG-272; genus Flemingiibacterium. The sequence continues at coordinate 11,384 of CAJGCT010000048.1, read as the reverse complement.
ACCGATATGAGTCATTTCAGCTGTGAATTAAAAAAACGACGGGTATTTCACCGTCGCTTTATGGGAAATAGTATAAATTATATATGAGCGTCTATCCAGTCCGCAATAATTTCGGGATGAGTGGGATAACCGTGAGGATGATGTCCCTGTAATTCGCGTTTCATCACTGTAAGAAGATCTCCGTGGTCCTCGTAGAGTTCTTCAAGCAGTTTTCCGTTTTGCAGGTATTCTACAACGGTGTCGTCTGTACCGTAGACCATGAGTATCGGAATCTTGTGTTCTATCAGAATGGGAGCCTTGTTTATTGGGTGATTATCGAAATTAAAAAGATCAGCCCTTTTGATCCCGGGATATGTCTTGATAAATTCATCATTCCAGATTTTTATGTTGTGATCGTTGGCTATGTTTCCGGGGATGCTTGCGAAGTTAAGCACAGGAGCCTCGATAAATATGCAGACAACAAGCTCAGGGTAAAAGCCGGTGAAGTTCACCGCATGAGCTCCGCCGCAGCTCATGCCAACGGGCACGCACTTTGAAGCGAGACCGTATGTTTTGCTTATATATTTAACAAATGCCGCTCTTGTGTCGCAGTCGATCTTCGGTGCCCATCTTGATGTGTTCTTTATGTATGTAACGTGATATCCGCGCTTTAAAAGCTCTATTTCTGTTTCGGGGAACGCATCTCGGTATTCGGTCTTAATGGTCCATGCCTTTTTGTCATTAGGCTTCTCTGGGAAAACTATAGATGCGAGCTTTCCTTGAAATTCAAATTCTTCACACTTGAAGCCGTTCCATACGGTTGCTGCCATTACTGTATTTCCTTTGAAAAAATATACTCTACTCGGAACATTGTTAAAGTAAAGTATATCATAAAAAATTTAAGTTGTCAAGTGCACGGAACGCTCATGCGCGAAGAACAGAAGCGTTGAAGTCTGTGTCAAATACGGTAAACAGTGCATCATGTGCTGATTCGCGCTGATAGCTCTGAAGTTATGAAATACCGCAATGAGCTTATAGCGAATAATGTGGATGAGCACAAGGCAAATCTCAGACAGCACTTTAATTCTTTGCGCTTCAGCTGTTCTTGGCGTTTGCAGGCGGTGCGATTACGGGCGGTACGCTTGCAAGTGCAGGTAATCTGCTTAATATTCCAAATCGCAGGAAGCTTGTAGCTGAGGCAAAGATTAATGCAAAATATTCTTTGATGGAATACTCCGAACACCAAAAAGAGAATTGGAAAAACAGCAATCGCATTGTTGTCTATGATAATAATGAGCAACTTGCAAAATTTATAAGTGATGCTATTTCAGATAAGCAGATGGATAAAAAAATGTACTTCGGTGCAGTATCCAATGAGTTAGCAAGGGAAATTAAATCGACAACGGGACTTGATGTTGAAAATTATAATTTGTCATTGGGCGCAAATGAAATAAGGAAGATTATCAAGGACCATGGCGACGAATCTAAAGAAGCATCGAGAGGGCAGAGAGCTATTACAGCGGATGATTTTTCTCATGTTGTAGATGTCGTTCTTAATGCTGATAGTATAAACATCTCCGATAAAACCTATAATGGGAAGCCGGCTATTGAATTTGTAGGCGAGCACAACGGCAAAATGAAAGTTGTTGCGGTCGTATCTGATAAACGACTTGATTTGTTTGTTCAGACAATGTATGCAAACGCAAAAAAAGAAAACCTACCCACGCTGACAGGTGAACAAGCCCCTATCAATACGCCCGAAGCGAACAGTGGTACAGTTTTCTCTGATAGTAGTATATCACAAAATGAGGATGTTGTCAATACCGAAGACGGCGAATATGTATTCTACGACGTGGCGGATATGAAGCCGCAAAATTTTAGCGTAAAAAAAGAGGAATCACACTCCAGCGTTACTCCGAATAAATCGTTTGACACCATTCTTGGTGATTCCTCTACCCCCATTATACCACAGTCCCCCGATTCTGTCAAGGGGGCGGTGGAGAGAATTACTACCAGAACCGACACAGTCAATGCGAAAGCCGCATCACAGGGCAAGACCGCTACTGTGGCGGACTATGCCGCCGCGTACGGTGATCAAGCGCAGGCGGTAATATCCACATATAACCTCGGCGGAGGCACGCAGGACGCGGCTATATTTGCGCGTGAGTATGAGCTTGCATACAGCTGGGGCGAGAGTGGTGTTACGGATTCGTACATAACGAAGCCTAATGCAAAGGAGGCAACTTCCAATCTCACAGATGCACAGCGCGAGCTTGCGTACAGCGCAGGCAAGGATGTATATGAAGCTCAGCGAGAAGCAGATGTCAATACAAGACAGGCTGCTGTTGATAAAGCCAAGGCAGAGGCGAAGGCAAGAATCGCGGATAGACAACGCGATAATGCGCATCCTACAACAGACACGAGTAAAAAGCTATTGAAAAATGAATCGGTAAGTGGTATAATAGAACCGAAAACAAATCAAACAGACGAGGTAAACAACTATGGCGATACTCGAAAACATGACAATATCGGAGAAACACAGTTACGACAGAATGAAGAAGATGGGGTACACGGACGAGGAGATCAAAAAGACCTTGTTGGAGATTCGGAATATTCCGGAAGAACGGATGGAAAGGCTCAGTCGATTGATAGAAGATCAGTTAAGGGAGAACCGCATCAACAAGGATCGATAAAGGGCGTTTATCACGGAACGCCTTATCAATTTACAAAGCACGAAAAAAGCTATATCGACTTGGCGATTCACTATGGTACGCTGGAGCAGGCGCAAAAGCGCATTTCAGGTGCTGGCGGACGTGTTATAGAATCCGAGTTATTGCTTAGTAACCCTGTTGTCGCTGCAGACATTTTTGGCGAGAGAACCCCTGCGCAATATGTTGAGGCTTTGCTTTCTGAATCTGATCTAACAGAAAATGAAAAAGTAATTCTCGAAAGAGAATTCGGCAAATTCACGGATTTGGATATCACCGATATGGCGAAGGTCGTCGAGCATAAAAAGGTATCAAAACAGGCGAGGTCATCGGGAAGTGATACTGGGCTTGACAACTATACAATAGAGAAGTATAATAAGAAAAAGGACGGTGATACAAATGAAAGACAAGACAATCAAGACCCCAGAATATTGGAAGAAGAAAGAGGTGTATGGCGAGCTGACGGAGGTCGAGACAGCATACGGGCACAAAGTAATGATCCCGAAGAAGTTTTTAGGCGGCTGGGAGAGTGCCAAGCTCGAGTTGGAATGGTCGAAGGAGCACGAGCAGGATCCTCTGGAGTTCTTGGAGCCGGACGACGAACTGAATCCTCTTTTTTACGATCTGCAGAGAGTGTTCTTCGAAATGTACGAGGGTTAAAAGTAAACGAAACGGATACAGCGGGTCGTGTTATTCCAAAAAAAATCCAGGCGTCTTTTGCAGATACGATATTCAAGGACAATAACGGCAGGCTATTGTCGCTTTATCATTGGACGGATGCAAAGTTCAGACATTTTCGTATAGGAGACATTGGTTTCCATTTTGGCACACTTAATGCAGCACATGATACATACGTTGGTGTTCATGAAAAGCGCAATATGCAGCGCGAGTAAGCGAAGCGTAAAGCCCGCGCCGAGAGGGAACGCCGCAAGGCAAATATAACTAAAAAAGCACGACTGCTTTGCAGACGTGCTTTTTCGTGGTGAGCCACCGGAGATTCGAACTCCGGACCCTTTGATTAAAAGTCAAATGCTCTGCCAACTGAGCTAGTGGCTCACACAGTATAAGGAGTTAAATCCGAATACCTGTATATTATACCACAGCTGTGCTCGGTTGTCAAGGGGTTTTATGATTTTTTTGAGGCTTGAAATAAATTTATTTTATGTATTTCTCCTGCGCCTTGTAGTATGCAATGACCCCATCGGAAATAGCCTTGGCTATCTTATCCACGCTGTCCGGCTTCATCATTCGCTCGTATTCTTCGACCGATGTGATAAAGCAGGTTTCAACAAGCGTTGAGGGGAATTTTGCGTTGCGCACCATGGCAAGCCGCTGTTTTGTGGGAGAGCGGTCAAGCTTGTCAAGTGCATCCGCTATACTCTCTCCTATTACATCTGTGAGCATATATCCCGAATCCGACCAATACAGACCCACAACTCCGCGAATAGTTGTAATATCCGAAGTGTATGGCATAGAATTTTGATGTACGGATATCACAATATCCGGGTTTACATCAATAAGCGTCTGCATACGGTCTTCTATTGGAACATCAATCTTGCACTCTCGGTCACGTATCTGAATAACATTGGCACCCAAAGCTTCCAGATATGGCTGTGCCGCCAAGACGATTTCAAGATTGAAATCAGATTCGTTTATGGCATCCTTAAGACCGCCGAGAGGGCCGAGAGCACCCGGGTTTTTTCCTCCGTGACCTGCATCAAGGATTATGGTTTTGCCTTCAAGCGGTCTTTCACCCTCAGGGAGCGACTGCGGATTCTTCCATTCAAATATCAGCTTGCCGTCCTCGTAATAATGGGTGAATCCGTAGAAGTTTTCGATGTCTATAAGCTTAAAATAATATTTGTAGGAATTTTGCTTGGTGCTTTTTTCGCTTCTTACTGACTCAAATAGGGGATTTTCCGAAAATTCAGCCAGAGGAGCCTTGTCCGCATCTATGTTGTAAAGAGTTACGCAGAACTCTCCGTCTGCAAGATTGCAGTTTATGGGCACATTTTCGTTTACATCAAACGTAAAGTACGTGGCACGGGAATCGCTTGACACAACAGCATTTTCAACCGTCGCTATGCCGATAGCACCGCCCTCAAGCACTTTTACCTTGTCCACGTCTATATATCCGCCGCACCGAAGCTTGTACTTCCCGCCGGAAAGCGATACTGCATTGTCGCGCATACCTGCGGACTGTGGAGTGTAGTCGTCGTAGTACCAGCTGTCATGCTGTATTTTCAGCTCCGTGTCGTCGGATATAACCTCAACCGGAATTGCGGCATCGTTTCCGCGAACTTTTATTTCTGCTGATTCTGCCGTGTAGGTCTTGCCGCCGAATACGCTGACAAACTTGATTTTGCCATAGCCTTCTATCTCATAAGGCTTTCCCCAAAGCTCGAAACTGCCGGTGTAGACTTCTTTCATATATTTGCCGCTCTCACTTGGAACATATAGCGTTGGGGTGAGAGTTATTTTTTTGCCTGCAAGGGATGCCGTGACCTTTGCTCCTTTTGGCGCGGTAACGCTTACAGGAAGTGTTCCGTTACCCATCCACTCATACGAGGGCGTAACAGCGGAAATGCCGGGGGAATCAAGTGTGGGATGTGTAATTTCTGCCGATGTATCCTCGTCTGACGGGCGGTTTACCGTATATTCGGTGTCCTTACCCTTGTGGGAGAAAACGAAGGTGTTTTTGCCCTTTTCAAGAGGCAGATACAGGGAAAAATATCCGCTTTTTGTCCGTCCAACCTTTTGTCCGTCTATATAAAGGGGATAGGCGGGGTCGGATGTGCCGATAACGAAGGTGTTTTCACCGTCAACGGTACTTCCGGAGTATGGGATACTTATATATAGCTCACGGTCGTTTGAAACCGCGTCCGTGTGCACGATCTCCTCAGAAAACACATCACGAGCCTCATCAAAAAGACCGTAAGAGTTGTTTTTTAGTGCCGCGTAACCATAGAGTATAGAGCCGCGATAAGCAAGCTCACTACGCGCAAATTCCACTTGATTTCGAAGCTCAAATTCAGGGGATTCCCACGTGTCGTAGTTGTACACTCCGTGGCTTATAAGCAGCTTTACGCCTGTTCCTTCAACAAGCGTATTCCACCATCTCACAAGCACATCATAGCGTGCCGCGGATGTGGTAAAACGCCAATATATCTGCGGTGCAATATAGTCTATGTATCCGCCTTCAATCCATGCCGTAGGATCGCAGTAGATTGCAGAATAGGATTCAAGTCCTGATGTGGCGCTTCCGCCGTTTGTACCGTCATCGTTCTGCCAGATTCCAAAAGGTGCAATGCCGAACTCGCAGTCGGGATTTGCGGCTTTTATGGAGTTATAACACCCCTCAATCATCATATTAACATTATTTCGCCGCCAATCGTCAAGGGGCATATCACCGCCGTAGAGGGCATAGGTTTCGCCGTCGTCAAATTCGGCAAGCTTGCCGCTCTCATCCTTTACAGGATAGGGGTAGAAGTAATCGTCAAATATGATTCCGTCGATATCATAATTTTTTGCAAGCTCTGCCGCACTGTTGGCAACAAGCTCACGCACTTCGGGCAGTCCGCAGTCAAAATACAGCTTTCCGTCAGCGTATGCTGAGGTATATTCAGGATGAAGCCTTGCAGGATGCCCCTCTGCAAGTGCGTTTGTATCATGCTTTGGTGCAGATGCAGAGCCTACAGTCACGCGGAGGGGATTGACCCACGCATGAACTTTGATATTATGTGAATGTGCCGTTTCTACCAGATATTCAAGGGGATCAAATCCGTCGGGCAGGGGTGCACCCTGCGTGCCTGTCAAAAATTCCGACACAGGGAATATGTCGGACTTATACAGTGCATCTGCCGAGGGTCTTGCCTGAAAGTAGATAGCGTTTAACCCGGCCCTAAGGCAGGTATTCACGATGTCGTCAAGCTCTGCCTGAAGCTCACTTGCCGAAAGTCCCGGCTTTGTGGGGAAATTTATATTATGAACTGTTGCAATATAAACACCTCGTGTTTCGGTATACTCGCTCTGAGGTGGAAGGATCGGTGTTTCGTCGAGCGTTTTTGCCTGTGTTTCGATTTGTGTATCGCCAAGCTGTGAGTCGCCACTCGACCTATCGGAAATAAGTTTTGGAATAAAAATTACAGCAACCGCCGCAAGAAGGGAAATCGTTGCAATGACCATCAGAATAAGCATTATGTATCCTGAGGATTTTTTTGGAGCTCCGGGATATTTATTTTCGGTGTTGTTCATCGAATATCTCCTAAGGGCAAAATTTTATTCATACGATAATTGTATCAAAATTCGACATGATTTGCAAGAGGTAATTTGTTGCATTTCTGCAAATTTAACGTGTTTACTACATATGTATATAATCATTCAAGGAAATTTTATGTGGGGTGTTATATTTCTATGAAGCGGTGTAATAATATAGTATCAGAACACAAGGAAAGATAATTAAAATTATCAAAAAAATCTATAAAAGGAAGCGTTTTGCAGGCGGTATAATCCACCGCGGCAAAAGTCAAGGTTAAAAAAATGTCATTTGTATCTGCTCTGCCTATAATTTGGCTTACGGTCATATTGGCTGCAATATTTGTTGAGGCGGCAAGTGAAAAGCTCATCGCAGTATGGTTAGCACCGTCTGCCGCCACAGCGTTTGTTTGCGGACTTTTTAATATGACGCCAAAGGAGCAGATTGTCATATTTATAATACTCGGACTCTCGCTTATTGCGGCGTCACAGACTGTATGTGCCGCCATAAAGCGAAGCTGTAAACATAATAACCGCGACAGGGACATAGAATAGCTTAAAACCATAAACACGGAGGCGCACGGTGAAGGAGCTTACGGTATATGAAAAGAAAGAAAAAAACGGAATCCCGGGTGGAATTTCCGCAGGTATTAGTTTTACGGCAGCAGTGATACTGTTATGCGCTGTATGCGCACTTACATGGGGAATCGGCAGATTTGCGGCGCGTGGGAGCGTGGTATCCGTATCGCATGAACAAAACACTGTGATCTATCCCCCTACGGTAGTTATTGATGCCGGACACGGCGGAATGGACGGAGGGGCATCCGGTGCTGACGGAACAGTGGAAAAGGAGATAAATCTTGCTGTGGCAAAGAGGCTTGATCTTCTTCTGAATCTTTCCGGAATAGAATGTGTGATGACAAGAGAAGAGGACCGGATGCTTGTGGAGGACGATGTAAAAGAACACCGCAAGATGCATGATCTTAAAAACCGCTTGGCTGTGGCTGAAGAAATTTCGGAGAATGGCGGAAATTCAGTGCTTGTGAGCATACATATGAACAATTTTTCATCTCCCAAATACTACGGACTTCAGGTATGGTATTCGGGAAACAATCCTGACAGCTCACAGCTTGCTTCTTACGTCCAAAGCTATGCCGCAACCTTTCTTGATACAACGAATAAGCGTGAGATAAAGCGTGCCACATCGTCGATTTATATTCTTGACCGTGCCACAGTCCCCGCGGTTTTAGTAGAATGCGGCTTTTTGTCAAATTCTGAGGAATGTGCAAAGCTTAAAAGCGAACCCTATCAGACTGAGCTTGCAGTGACGATGTTCTCGGCACTTTGCCAATGGATGGGGAACGCTGAAGCGTGAAGCTTTGTCCCGTGGGATGCAGAAACGGACAGTTCGGTTGGAACTGTCCGTTTTGTATGATTATTTGATTTTTGCAAGCTCGTCAGCGATATCGCAGATTTCCCAAGGAGCGTTGAGATCCTCTCTGCCCATGTGACCGTAAGCAGCCAGCTTGCTGTAGATGGGACGGCGGAGCTTGAAGCGGTCAATGATAGCCGCAGGACGAAGGTCAACAAGCTCTGCAACCTTTGCGGAAATCTTTTCGGGATCGACGGTTGCAGTACCGAAGGTTTCGATAAGCACGGAAACGGGCTTTGCAACGCCGATAGCGTATGCAATCTGTACCTCGCACTTTGACGCAAGACCTGCTTTTACTACGTTCTTTGCTATGTAGCGAGCCGCATAGGATGCACTGCGGTCAACCTTTGTGGGATCCTTTCCGGAGAAAGCACCGCCGCCGTGACGGGAGTATCCGCCGTAGGTGTCAACGATGATCTTACGTCCGGTGAGACCGGAGTCACCGTGAGGACCGCCTACTACGAAACGTCCGGTGGGGTTAACGAAAATCTTGGTGCTCTCATCAATAAGCTCTGCAGGGATGATAGGCTTTATAACGTTTTCGATAACATCGGCACGAATTTGCGCAAGCTCCACGTCAGCACTGTGCTGAGAGGAGATAACCACTGCGTCAATGCGGACAGGCTTGTCGTCCTCGTATTCCACAGTTACCTGTGATTTGCCGTCTGCACGCAGATAGGGAAGAGTGCCGTTCTTGCGTACTTCGGTAAGGCGAAGCGCAAGCTTGTGTGCAAGGGAGATAGGAAGCGGCATAAGCTCAGGGGTTTCGTCACAAGCGTAGCCGAACATAAGACCCTGGTCGCCTGCGCCTGTATCGTACTTGTCGGTAAGCTCGCCCTCTTTTGCCTCAAGCGCCTTGTCAACGCCGAGCGCGATATCAGGAGACTGACCGTGAATCTGGTTGAGCACCGCGCAGGTGTCGCAGTTGAAGCCCTTTGCATCGTCGTCGTAGCCGATCTCACGGACTGTTTCGCGGACGATCTTCTGGAAATCAACAGTTGCGGTTGTAGTGATCTCGCCCATGAGCATTACAATACCGGTGGTGGTTGTAGTCTCGCAGGCAACACGGGACATGGGGTCCTGTGCAAGCAGTGCGTCAAGCACTGCATCGGATATCTGGTCGCAAATTTTGTCGGGATGTCCTTCAGTTACGGACTCCGAAGTAAAAAGATGTCTTGCCATTATGTATTCCTCCGTTTTATATGCGGCAAAAGTAAAGCCCTCGGTCATCCGAGGGCATAAAGGCGTATGATCGTCTCATCTCCTCGGATTTAGCACCACACGTCAGAAAACGTAGGTTGCCGGGTTTCACGGGGCCGGTCCCTCCACCACTCTTGATAAGATATTATTTTTTACTCATACATTGTATCATAAAATCCGAGCTTTGTCAATAGTATCGTGCATTTATATGAAAAAATTCACGATTTGTGCACCGAATTGGGAAACAATGGTCATGATGATTCCGGCACCGATAACGCCGCCGAATATAGACACCGTTGCTTTGAGCTTGTTCATGTCAAACAGCGATGCAACAAGTGCTCCTGTCCATGCACCTGTTCCGGGAAGCGGAATCGCAACGAACAAAAACAGTCCCCATGCCGCATATCTTTCGATCTTTGGGCGGTTTTTATCGGCTTTTTCGTAGAGCCAGTTGGATACCTTGTTAAAAAGTGCAATTTTGCATCCGCGCATCCATTTGAGGATTGCTTTTACGAATAGAAGTATAAAAGGTATTGGCAGACAGTTGCCGATGATAGATACTATCAGCGTAGTTGTCCAAGGAAGCCCCATTCCCGTGCCGATCGGCACAGCACCGCGCAGTTCTATCAGCGGAACCATGGATACAAAGAAAATAGTGATGTATTTTGTAAGCGTTGACACGAGTCAAACCTCCGTATTTTTATATGTGCAGGATTTTAGATAATCTTTTGTAAAGAAGAAGATTTATAACCGAGCAGGCGACACCCTTAACCAGGTTAAACGGAGCGACTGCGAATATTATCAGTGTTTCGAGAGAGCTGACGTTGGAATTTGCTTCACTGCCCATGGAAATTATGGCATCCATCGGAAAATGTGCCAGCTTTACGTAAGCAGGAATCATAATAAAGTAGTTTACGAAGCAGCCTATAATAACAAGGGAGAAAATTCCCGTAATAAGCGCGATAATCGCACCTTTAAGCGATTTTTTGTACTTGTAAATAATGGATGCAGGTACTACAAGAGCGCATCCCATAACAAAATTTGCAAGTTCTCCGACGCCTGCTGTTATTGTTCCGTTTATGCAGAGATTAAGTATATTTTTCAAAAGCTCCATTACTACAGCAGATAACGGTCCCATTGCAAAGCCACCCATCAAGATTACAGCTTCTGAAAGATCGAGCTCATAGAAACCGGGAGCGAAGGGAAGTGGAAACTCAAAAAGCATAATAATAGCAGAAATTGCGGTGAGTATTGCAATTTTTGTCATATTGTGAAGCGTGAAAAACTTATTTTTATTGATGTTCATAACAATTCTCCTTATATTTTTAAGGAGAAGACAAAAAATACCCAATAGCACAGGCTATCGGGGCAGACATTTACAAAAATATTGTCAGCACATTCATCTTCTCTCATCCGGACTGTACCGTCGGTTCGGGAATCTCACCCGATCAGCCTTTTTCGGCTCGCGGACTTGCGTGATACTGCTTACCGCCGGTATGGAATTTCACCATGCCCCGAAGATATATAATAAATTTTTGGGGTCGCTTACGCGACCCCAAAAAGCTTAGCATAAGCTAAAATTATTCAATGATGGATGCAACAACGCCGGATCCAACAGTTCTGCCGCCCTCACGGATAGCAAAACGCAGACCTTTTTCAATAGCGATAGGAGCAATCAGCTCAACGGTCATATCAACGTTGTCGCCAGGTGCGCACATTTCCACATCAGCGGGAAGGGTGATAACACCGGTAACGTCAGTGGTTCTGAAATAGAACTGAGGTCTGTAGTTGTTGAAGAAAGGAGTATGACG
>CAJGCT010000047.1 GCA_904501985.1 uncultured Clostridia bacterium | reverse complement strand
TTGAGGAGTTCGTATCCCGCACAGGCGTTGACTCCCTCGCTATTTCCATCGGTACTTCCCACGGCGCATACAAGTTCACTCCCAAGCAGTGCACAAGAAACGAGAAGGGCATCCTCGTTCCCCCTCCGCTTCGTTTTGATATTCTTGAAGAGATCGCAAAGCGCATTCCCGAATTCCCGATCGTACTTCACGGCGCATCCTCTGTTCCTCAGGAGTATGTTCAGGAGATCAACTCCATCGGCGGCAAGCTTCCGGACGCTGTAGGTATTCCGGAGGAGCAGCTCCGTAAGGCAGCTACTTTGGCAGTGTGCAAGATCAACATCGACTCCGATATCCGTCTTGCAATGACCGCAGGTATCAGACGTGTAATGACCGACGATCCTTCCGTATTCGACCCCAGAACTTACCTCTCCGTTGCTCGTACAGAGGTAAAGAAGATGGTTGCTCACAAGATCAAAAACGTTCTCGGTTCTGCAAACACTCTTTAATAGAAAAAACAACATCATCGGTGCCAAGTCTTGCTTGGCACCGATGTTTTAGCCGTATTATCCTTTGAAAGGTCATAAATTATGAAATGGATCGAAAACTACCGCGTAAATTCCCATGACTGCGATGAAAACGGAAAAGTGCGCCCGTCGCTTATACTTCGGTATATGCAGGAGACCGCCAATCTTCAGCTCCGTGCCCTTGGGCCTTCCCCCGAGCAGCTTATTTCCGAAGATAGGGCGTTTATACTCAGCCGCATCAATATGAGCATATACGGTGAGCTTCATGCTTACGAGAACATCACCGTCAGCTCATGGGCGTGCGAAAGCCGCGGCGTAAGCTTCAACCGCTGTTATCAGATCCGACGTGGGGATGATCTTATAGCCGAAGCTGCATCGGTATGGGGACTTATCGGTATAAGTGAACGGAAGATATACCGCGTAGACGATATCACCCTCGGTTTTGACACCGATGAGCCGCTGGAGCTTGATTCTCCGCGCCGCGTTCATATTCCGAGGGATATAACACTGTCCCTTGTAGGGGAGCGCACTGTGGTATACAGCGATATTGATGCAAACCGCCATATGAATAACACAAACTACCCGGATATGCTGTGCGGTTTCATTCCCGATGTGGCAAAAAAGCAGATTCTCTGCATAGGGATAACCTTTGCCGCCGAAGCAAAGCAGGGCGAAACGCTGAAGGTATACATGGCGGAAAATGACGGCACTTATTATTTTCGTACTGTACGCACAGACGGTGCGGTAAACGTGGAAGCGATAGTTATGACGGATGAGTGGTAATTGACAAACACTGTACAAAAAAGTTTCTATATTGACATACGATTGATACTGTGATATAATGATGTTACTTTATGTATATGCAATATTTTTAACAATGGAGGATAATCAATGAAGAAATTTTTCGGCAACATAGTCTGCGCAGTCTTAGGCTTTGCTATCGCCTGCACTATGCTTTTATCGGGTAGCTTGGTTTTTGCCTCGTCAGCTTCACTCGTAGGGGACGTAAACGGAGACGGTTCTGTAAATCCGTTGGACCTTGTTATACTGGCACGGCACCTTGCAAAATGGGAAGGCTATGAAGAGCTTCCGTACATGGGTGAGGAGACCGACGCTACAGAATTTATTATTACAGAGACACCAAATCAATATTTTTATGCCACTAACGGCGGCGTTATGTCACCGATTGATTATGAAACAGACATAAGCTATGTGGGATTACAATACCTTGATAATGGATGTCCAACAGGTGAAGTTTTCTATTTCACCTGTGATGAGCTTGGGATTCCGGCTGAGGATGTTGATGACTATTTAAATTATCGCATTGCTCTCACAAACTTCAATGAAGATAACCTTTCATTTGGCAAGGTCATTCTTGGGGATGATCCTGTAAGAATCACCAACGCAGATGTAAACTACCAATCCGATAACCAAAGGCTTGTTATTGACGGCATACCTTACACCGCCGTTGAAACCCTCACCGGATCGAAGCTTCGAAATGAGATTCTTGTGTATGAATGTCCTCATTCATATCGAACAGCAGCTAAGATTCTTCTCACCAACAAGGATGGCGACATCATTGACGAAAACGGCTGGGTTGTCGCTGTATTCGCATATGAGTCCTCCACCGGTGCTAAGTACTACTACGACGGTAACAATAAGGTTATCACTGCTGCCAAGGCTCTCGAAATGTACGGTGTGTATGTGAACAATGATTATATATACGCATACAACCCAATCATATCCAACGCATCCGCAGAACATAGCGTTGCGGACTCAATGTATCCAAATGCATTTGAAATGTATCTGTTCGACGATAATGATGACGGAAAGTATGACCGTGCTTTCTATGCTCCTATCTACATGACCGTATACTACACCTTCAAGGCTGAGATCGACGACAAGGAAGTTGACGCTGACGGTCTTGTATACACCGTATACGGTGAGACTGTAGCAGCAGGCGATGTTACTTACACTAACGATACCGCCAAACAGGAAGGTGCAGTTTCCGTATTCACCTACAATGCGCAACTCAACAAGGTCAATGTAATTGATGTTCTCGAAATGAAAACCGGTCGTGTTGAAAAGATCGACTCCACCGAATATAACTATACCGGTTACGGCTCAATCAAAGTTACTGTTGACGGTACAACCTATGAACTCGGTTACGACGGTAAAGAGCTCGGTTACATCGGTACTGCGCTCAACGGCAAGACCACTGACGGTGCCGTCATGGGGGCAACGCTTATCCCTTACGATTATTCCAACTCCAACAGGTACGGTGTTGACAAGGTAGCTACCAGACCCTTCATCCAGTACATCGTTGACAGAGCTGCTTGGATTGACGACCTTATGATAGACACCTACATCGGTTACTATGCTTACAACGGTATTATCGTTTACGCTTCGGAACTTAGCGAGCACGATTACGAGCCTACACCAGTGTCTTCGTCAGGCTTAGCGGTTGTTCAAAATTTTGCAAATTGCGACCTCACCAAAATCTACCTTGATCTTTTGGTAGACGGTTATGTTGAAAAATCAGCTCCTATAGCCGAGCTTGACGGTCATGCACTTAAGGATCTTTCAGCATATGAATTTTCCGCGATTCTCTCAGAGAGAAACTATTACCACCCCGGTACTATTTATTCATTTAATGAACTTGACGGTGAATATGCCCTCAGCGGAATTATAAATGATTCAAATTACAGCGAATACGGTCTTATTGATGCAAAAGTCGCAGCTTCCTCTGTAGACGAGATTGTATTTAATGGCGGCTCTACCCCAAGCGATGACAGAACAACCATAATACGTACCGCTAAGGACACCGTTTTCTACTTCATCGAAAACGCCGAATGTGCCTGCAATGTTCCGTGCGATTCCTCAGCACCTGCCAATACGTGTAACTCCATCAATCCCACACTGAGAACTGTTTCTACATTTATTGGTCAGCCCGAGGATGCAACCATCCGCTTTGACGAAAACACCTATATATGGGTTGACTATCTTGGTCACGGCACCGCAGAAACCAACGGCAGAGCTTCCGTAGTATTCGTAATCAATCCCACCGACTACGAAGGCTTCGTTAAAAGTTGCACCGGTGAGGCTACCTATGTGCAAACCAACTTTCCCCCAAAACGCACCGTAATCGCTTCTGCTGAAACTCTCAGACTCCCGAGAGATTATGTTGGTGTATACTATATGTATGACGATGCAGCTATCAGCCTTGACAATGGCTCCAGAATGACCATCTACTCTAAGGTAGAGCTTCAGGGCAACCGCATTTACAAGGTTGACGAGAATGGCGTTGTATATCTTAAGGACGCTGCTAACTTCGGCGCAGGTAATGTGCTTAACGATAACCCAATGGAAAATCATAAGCAGTGGAACACCGCACCTGTTGTAAGCACCATGGGATCTTACCGCAACTACGTTAAGTACGGTATTACCGACGTTAACGGTCAGGCAAGCACCGTCGCAGATGATCGGTGGGGAGAGCCTAACGGCACTGTAAGATACTACGACTACGTATGGTACAGTAAGGCTAACACCAAGCTGATCGCTAAGGTTCAGGCTGAGTTTGCTGAGTTCCTCGCTGAGATTGCCAACATGGCTATCGCAGGCGAAATCTCTACCGATGCTGAGTACGCTGAAGCACTTGGCTACACTAACGCTGGTGATGCTGGTGTTGTTAAGGCATTCCTTGCAGACTTCGTTGCAGCAGGTGCTGAAGTTACCGCTGACGACATCGAGTTTGAGGATATTCCTGATTCCATCTTCGAGGTTGAGCTTGTAACTCCTCTCCTCCACGCTGACTATGTTGACGACTATGTAGAGGTTGAGATCCTCTCCGGCGCTAATGCAGGTACTTACCTCATCGACGAAGACGATCACATCACCGATATCATCGTTGTTAAGCAGAACGGTCTCGGCGTAGTTACCGGCAAGGACGCTATCGAGCTTCTCAACTCCGCTCCCCAGGTAATTTGGATCGGCACTAAGGATGCTGCTGACGTTTATGGCGAGCTCTTTTCCGAGTATCTCGCAGATGGCTCTATCCTCTTCGTAGTTGGTTATGCCAACAACGACCGCTAACCACCTATAATATAAAAATATACTCCCGTCACACACCGTCGGGAGTATATTTTTGCTTTTTTCGATCACATAAAAAATATTTCAAAAACCCCTTGACAAACCCCAAACTATATGCTATAATACTAGGGTATCAAACAGGTACGGAGAAGTCGCCTAGTTGGTCGAGGGCGCACGATTGGAAATCGTGTAGGCCTTAACGGGTCTCCAGAGTTCGAATCTCTGCTTCTCCGCCATAGAAAAAGCACTTGCAAATGCAAGTGCTTTTTTGACTTAGTTCAATAAAAATGCGACCTTGAAAAGGTCGCATTTTTTGTTATTCCGAAATTACCTTAGTCCGCCTGAGGGCTATAACAATAAGCGGAATGAGTATTATATGACATATTATTCCCGGCACAGCATTTGTAACCGAAGCTGCAATAAAGGCTGAAAACGTATATACTTCCGAACGTGCCGCATAAAGTATAACCTTCGCAATTCCACTTACAACACGTCCGAATATCATGGATGAGATAAGTGAAACGTATATGAAAGGTACTCGCTTTGGCAATCGGTAATACAGTATTCCTGTCATAAAGCCGTATGCGGCAAGCTCAACCGCCATTGGCACAGCAGATACCGGGAATACCGGCGCACCGAAAAGTGCACTTCTGAGAAGCGGCGCGATAACGCCGACCGCTCCGCCCCATATGGGACCGCATATAAATCCGCATAGAAGCACCGGAATATGCATTGGTGCAAGTGCCTTTCCGATTTCGGGTATTTGTCCCGTTAAAAAGGGCAAAACTATTGCAATAGCCAAACACATAGCGGAATTTACAAGATTTTGATATCGTTTTTTTATCATTGTTTAAAACCTCCCCGAAGTCACCAATATTATTTTTCCCCCAGCAGCTTTATGGCATTTTCACTGTATATCTTTCGTGTAAGCTCACAAGACAATCCAAGCAAGTCCACATATTCGCGCTCAAGCTTCATGCTGTACCACGGGAAGTCACTGCCGAACAGTATCTTTTCGGGGTCGTGGTTATTTATCATCCTTGCACACTTCACAGGGTCAAGCTCCATAAGCGGTGCAAGGGATGTCTCGATCCACAGATTTTTGCCGATAAGAAGCCTTTCCACATCATCCCAAAGCCTGCAAGCCCCCATGTGCGCGGCTACAAATTTAAGCTCCGGATAGCGAGTGAGAACGTTAAGTATCCTCTCCGGTGTACAATGGATCAAATCGGGAGAAATAAAATCCCATCCCGAATGTGTAACCACAAAAAGACCGTTATCAATACAAGCTTCATATACAGCATCAAATTTCGGATCATCCACCAAAACGCCCATGTAGTCGGGATGTATCTTTACACCGCGGATGCCTGCATCTGCTAGACGACGGGCTTCTTCTTTAATATTTTCGCTGTACGGATTAAGTGATCCGAGCGCGTACAGGCGGTCTTGTGAAGAATTTACCTCTATGGCGAAATTGTTGACGTTTGTCTGCTGTTTTGGGTTTGTAGCTATGTTAAGTATCACAGCGCGGTCAACCCGCCATTCATCCATCCGTGACAGAAGGCTACTAAGCGTTCCGTCTCCGAAAGGCGTTATTCCGCCAATCCCCGAAAGCTTCGGAATAGCCTTTTCTGCTACTACATCCGGAAATGCATGAGTATGGAAATCTATTATCATAATTTATGACCGTTCCTTTCTTGGAGCTAGTCTGAAAAACGATCCGTTTTTCAGACTTATGACCTCATTATCAGTAACCCTCAACCATTATATCACTTTTTTAGAAAAAATAAAGTACGTTATTGTAAACAATACGACATATAGTCGGGATGAACATATAGGCATATAAAATAATAATGTAAAAAAAGCAAATTGCATATTGCAAAATCCGAAATTTTGGTTTATAATATTATTATAATGGGGAAGAATGGTATTTATATACCAAAATGTGACGTTTTTCACATAGTAACATGAATTTCCCCAAAAAAATCATAACTACAATAATTTTGGAGGTAAATAAATGGAGAACAAAACGCAAAACGGTATGCCGGCTGTAATTTCGGCTGCAGAGCTGCGTGCCATCGCCCAGAATGAAGCTTCCACCGCAAAAAGCCGCATTACCGCGCTTTTTGACGCAGGAACTTTCGCCGAAACAGGCGCTTTTGCACACAAGCTCGCTTCCGAATTCGGCAAGGGCGACAATTGTGAGCTTGAAGGTGTAGTTACCGGCTACGGAGCTATTGACGGCAGACTCGTGTTCGCATTTGCTCAGGACTTTTCCAGAATGAAGGGTGCTGTAGGCGCTATGCACGCTAAGAAGATCTGCGATCTTTACGATCTTGCAATCAAGAACGGAGCACCGATTATCGGTATTTTTGACAGTGCCGGAGCTTATATAATGGAAGGTGTCGAAGCACTTGCAGGATACGGCAAGATAATGAAGAAGGTATCCGATGCTTCCGGCATCATTCCTCAGATCGCTGTTATTGCCGGCAACTGCGGCGGTGCTATGGCGACTGTGGCTTCTATGTTCGATATCACCATTGGCGCAAAGGCTACCGGATCACTTTACGTAAATCCGCCCTTTGTTCTTAATGAGCTTGATAAGAAAGCTGAGACCGGAAAGATCGAAACCGCGGCAAAGCACGGTCAGATAAGCGTAGTATGCGATACAGACACAGACGCTCTCGCATATGTAAGAAAGCTCCTTTCCTACATTCCCCAAAACAACGCAGACGGCACTGCTTATGCGGCAGTAACCGATGAGATCAACCGTCTGACCCCCGATGTTGCTTCTATAATAGCTTCTGAGGGTTATGCTATGGCAGATGTAATTTCCGCTATCTCAGATGACAGCGCGTTCCTTGAGCTTGGAGCTGACCATGCAAAGTCCATGCTCACCGGCTTTATCACTCTTAACGGCATGGTGATCGGCGCCATAGCAAACAATCCTGCTCATATTGGCGGCAAGATCTGCGGCGGCGCGGCGAAGAAAGCGGCAAGATTCATTTCCTTCTGCGACTGCTTCAAGATTCCGCTTCTCACCCTTGTTGATACCGAGGGCTACGAGGTTTCCGTTGAATCCGAAGCGAAGGGTTACGGCGCGGCACTTGCGAAGTTAGCATCCGCATACGCTTCCAGCGAAAATGCCAAAGTAACTGTTGTGCTTGGCAAGGCATACGGTGCGGCATACACTCTTATGGGCTCAAAGTCCATTGGTGCCGACATTGCCTTTGCCTGTGAGAATGCAAAGATAAGCGCAATGCCCACAAAGAGCGCAGTAGCGTTTGCATGGAACGAAAAAGTAACCGACAACGCAAAGCGCGCTGAAGTTGAGGCAGAATGGGACAGCGTTATGGCATCCCCCGTTGCCGCTGCTAAGGCAGGCGAGATCGACGACATCATCAGTCTTGATGAGCTTCGTCAGCGCACCGCCGCCGCATTTGAGATGCTCGGTGCAAAGAATGCTCTCTGCCAGAAGAAGCTTCACAACAACCTTCCTTTATAATGAGGAGGCACAAAAATGAGTATCAATCCTATGTTCCTTTCAGATACCGCCACTCTTGAGACTATGGCTGATAAGCTGTCCTACGGACTGCAGACCACCCTTCTCGGAATGAGCGTTGTATTTGCGGTTCTTATCATTCTTTGGGCAGTGCTCGGCATATTCAAGCTGGTTTTCGCAAAGCCTGAGGCTAAGGAAGTAAAAACTGAGACCGCCGCACCTGCTCCCACTGTTTCTGCACCTGAGCCCGCTCCCGTATACAGCGAGCCTGACGACGGTGAGCTTGTTGCAGTAATCACAGCGGCTATAGCATCAATGCTTGACGCACCCGAGACATCCTTCAGAGTCGTATCCTTCAGACGTACGGCAAAAAAATAAAATTATAAAGGAGACAATACAATGAGAAGATTTAGTGTAACCGTTAACGGTAATGTATATGAAGTAGAAGTTGAAGAGCTTGGCGCAGGTGCTTCCGCTCCCGTGGCAGCTCCTGCCGCACCTGTCGCTGTACCTACTGCTCCTGCTGCACCTAAGGCAGCTCCCGCTGCACCCGCAGCTCCAAAGGCAGCCGCTCCCGCAGGCTCTGCCGGTGCTGTAAGCGTAACCGCTCCTATGCCCGGCAACATCCTTAAGGTAAATGTAACTCCCGGTCAGGCAGTTAAGAAGGGCGATATTATCTGCGTGCTTGAAGCTATGAAGATGGAAAACGACATTCCTGCGCCCGGAGACGGCACTGTTGCTTCCGTAAACGTACAGAAGGGCGCATCCGTAAACTCCGGCGACGTTCTCGTTACCATGAACTGATACCTCATCTGATTTAAAGAGGTATTGCTATGTTAGATACAATCAATAATTTTATAAACACCACCGGTGTTATGCGCCTACTTGGTGAGGCAGATTGGTGGAAGGTACTCGTTATGTGGGGTATAGCATTCGTGCTTATCTACCTTGCAATAGCGAAGAAGTTTGAGCCGCTGCTCCTGCTTCCCATCGCATTCGGTATGCTTCTTGCAAATCTCCCCGGCGCAAATCTTATCCACACGGAATTTTTCTTCGACGAATATTACGCAAATCTTGGTGTTATCGCTGAGGGCGAGCACGCCTCAATGTCTATGATGTTAAAGGAAGTCTTTAACAACGGCGGACTTGTGGATATCCTGTATCTCGGCGTAAAGCTTGGCATCTATCCCTCCCTCATATTCATGGGAGTTGGTGCCATGACCGACTTTACTGCGCTTATTGCCAACCCCAAGAGCCTTCTTATGGGTGCTGGTGCACAGCTTGGCGTATTTGTTGCGTTCACAGGCGCACTGCTCCTCGGTTTTACTCCCATGGAAGCAGGTTCTATAGGTATTATCGGCGGCGCGGACGGTCCTACGGCGATTCTCGTGACTAAGACCCTTGCACCTCACCTTCTCGGTGCTATCGCCATTGCGGCTTACTCATACATGGCGCTGATCCCGATTATCCAGCCGCCCTTTATGAAGCTGCTGACCACTAAAAAGGAACGCGAGATCGTTATGACCGCACTCCGTCCCGTATCGCGAATTGAGCTTCTGCTCTTCCCCATCGTTGTTACGGTAGTAGTTGCGATCATCGTTCCCGACGCCGCTCCTCTTGTTGGATTTTTGATGTTGGGTAATCTCCTCAACGTATGCGGAGTTACCGACCGTCTCTCAAAGACCGCACAGAACGAGCTTATGAACATTGTCACCATATTCCTTGGTGTATCTGTCGGAGCTACCGCAAATGCGGAAAACTTCCTTAACGCTCAGACTCTGTTCATTATCGCTCTCGGTCTTACAGCGTTCTGCATCTCCACTTGCGGCGGTCTTATCGTGGGTAAGATCATGTGTGCAGTTACAGGCGGCAAGATCAATCCCCTCATCGGCTCTGCCGGCGTTTCCGCAGTACCTATGGCGGCACGCGTTGCTCAGGTTGAGGGACAGAAAGCAAACCCCTCAAACTTCCTTCTCATGCACGCAATGGGCCCCAATGTAGCAGGCGTTATAGGCTCTGCTGTTGCGGCAGGCGTATTCCTTTCCATGTTCAAATAATTCCCGAATCCTACATAAATCCTAATTAACGGAGGAAAAATCATAAATGGCTAAAGTAAAAATTACCGAAACCGTCCTTCGCGACTCGCATCAGTCCCTTGTTGCGACCCGTATGACGACGGAAGAAATGCTCCCCATTCTTGAAAAGATGGATACCATCGGATATCACTCTCTCGAAGCATGGGGCGGCGCTACCTTTGACTCCTGCATGAGATTCCTTAACGAAGACCCGTGGGAGAGACTTCGCAAGATTCGCGACAAGGTAAAGAACACAAAGCTTCAGATGCTGTTCCGCGGTCAGAACATTCTCGGCTACCGTCATTATGCTGACGACGTGGTTGAATACTTCGTTCAGAAGTCTATCGCCAACGGTATCGACATTCTGCGTATTTTCGACGCGCTCAACGATCCCAGAAACCTTAAGACTGCCATCAACGCTACCAAGAAAGAAGGCGGTCACGTTCAGGCTGCGATCTCCTACACCACAGGTCCCGTATACGACACCGAATACTACACCAAGTATGCGCGTCAGCTTGAGGAAATGGGTGCTGACTCTATCTGCATCAAGGATATGGCAGGACTTCTCAAGCCCTACGATGCTTATGATCTTGTCAAGGCTATCAAGGAGACCGTTAAGGTTCCGATTCAGCTTCACACCCACTACACCGCAGGTGTTGCTTCCATGACCCTCATCAAGGCTATCGAAGCAGGCGTTGACGTTGTTGATACCGCTATTTCCCCCATGTCTATGGGTACATCCCAGCCGCCTACAGAGCCGCTTGTTGCATCTCTTGCAGGTACTGAGTACGACACCGGTCTTGATCTTGCAAAGCTTGACGAGATTTCCAAGCACTTCATGCCTCTGCGTGAGAAGTATATGGAAAGCGGTCTGCTTGACCCCAAGGTGCTCAAGGTAGACGTAAACGCGCTTCTCTATCAGGTTCCCGGCGGAATGCTCTCCAACCTTATGTCCCAGCTTAAGCAGGCAGGCAAGTCTGACAAGTTCATCGAGGTTCTTGAAGAAGTACCGCGTGTACGTGCAGACGCAGGTTATCCGCCTCTTGTAACTCCTTCAAGCCAGATCGTAGGCACTCAGGCAGTGTTCAACGTTATCATGGGTGAGCGTTACAAGAACGTTACCAAGGAATTTAAGGGTCTCGTGCGCGGTGAGTACGGCAAATCTCCCATGCCCATAAAGCCCGAATTCCAGAAGCAGATCATCGGCGATGCAAAGCCTATCACCTACCGTCCTGCGGACGATTTGAAGCCTGAGCTTGAGGATCTTCGCGAAAAGGTTAAACCATGGGCAGTACAGGATGAGGATGTGCTCTCCTACGCGCTCTTTGAGCAGGTTGCAACCAAGTTCTTCGAGTGGAGAAAGAATCAGCAGTACGGCATCGATGCAGATCACGCCGATCCCGAAAACAAGATCCACACCGTTTAATTTTACAAGGGCTGTTCACACAGCCCTTGTTTGATGTTACGGTTTAGGTGAAGTTTAGGAGTTACGGTCGCTTTCTTGAAAGAAAGCTCCGCAAAGAACTTTATACAAAAAATATTTATTGTAAAACCAATACAAGTGCTAATCTTTTGGGCGCACGACTCGCGCCGCCTTCATGGCCCCGCACCATTACGGCGGCTTGTATTGTGGTAATCGTTTGTAATATTATTTTGCGCTAAATAAAGTCTTTGCGAAGCTCTCAAGCACATCGCAAAACGATGTGCTTGAGAGCAGCGACCGTAACTCCTATCCCCCATATCGACACATCCGATGAAGGAAAGCTTTCTGCGACAAGACCGCTACAAAATCATTGGCGTGGCGAGATAGTGAATCTAACTAAAAAATGCACCTGTAAATTTACAGGTGCATTTTTGACTATTTAAGATATTCCGCCGCAGTCTCGCAGATTGATTT
>CAJGCT010000046.1 GCA_904501985.1 uncultured Clostridia bacterium | reverse complement strand
GCTCCATTTTTTTATCTGCGCACATATTTTAGTGCGCATTCGGCGCCATAGCCAAGCGGTAAGGCAGAGGTCTGCAAAACCTTTATTCCCCGGTCCGATTCCGGGTGGCGCCTCCAAAAGGAAAATGCTCACGCATAGCGTGGGCATTTTCCTTTTGGACACATAATGCGGAATCGGACGTGCCGATAGGTGGCGACTACAAAACAAAACGCACTTCGTAAGAAGTGCGTTTTGTTTTGGAAATGAAGCGCGCCAAGGCGCATGAAAAATGAAGCAGGGCTTCGCCCTATGAAGCGAGCCTTCGGCTCACGTCGAGGTTCGTTGCGCTTCGCATTTGGAGGACACCTCGTTTTTGAGGCGCCCCCCATTATTTTACAGGAATGTTCTTCCCGAGCGCTTTCAGATAATTTGTAAGTGAAGCGATAGCCTCATTTTTTTGCTCTGTGCTCATTGCTTCCGCGCCTTGCATTTCGTCTTTTATATCAAGTGCCGTATATTTTGACGAGCCGAGCGTATGATATGCCATGATGTTTATTTCAAACACACCGTTAAGGTCTGCACAAATCTTGGCTATATTCTCAATATGCTTGTTCCGCAAGTTCTTTTGGGGAATGAGTGGCAGCCTCAGGATAATTTTGGCTCCGAGTGAGTCAATAAGACGAAGATTTTCCAGTATTGGTTCAAACGGTACCCCCGTAAGCATTTCATGGCGTGTATTGTCCGTTTCCTTTATATCAAACAGGAAAATATCCGTATAAGGGACGATGCTTTTCATCACCTCTGTTCGTGCATACCCGCATGTTTCAATGCAAGTATGTATACCTTTTTCTTTTGCCGCTTTCAGAAGTGCAAGCAAAAACTTTGGCTGCATAAGCGGCTCGCCGCCCGAAACGGTAAGTCCGCCACCGGAGTTTTTGTAGAAATTTTGATCTCTTTGCACCTCGCTCATGATTTCATCGACGGTCATCTTTCTCCCGAGTGCTTCAATTGCTCCGCTTGGACAAGCGGAGGCGCATGCACCGCATTTTATGCATTTTTGACGGTCGATGAGATGACGTGGATAGCCAGCGGTTCGTTCTTCAGCGTGTACAAAACTGTGACAAGCCGACTTGCAGACGGTAACGCACGATCCGCAGAAGAGACAGTTTTTATCGTAATAAGCGATACTCAGTTCGCTTTTTTGGGACTCGGGATTATGACACCATGGGCAGTGGAGTGGGCACCCCTTGAAAAATACTGTGGTTCGTATCCCCGGGCCGTCGTGAACGCAGAAGCGTTGTATATCAAAAATATTACCAATCATTGTTTTTATCCGTTATGTCTGAGTCTGTTGATAATATCGTCTTGAATATCCTTGCTAAGATTTACGAATCTTGCGGAATAGCCTCCGACTCTGACGAGAATATGACCATAGTGCTCAGGATTCAACTGAGCGCTTTTAAGTTCCTGAACGTCGGTGACGTTGCCTTGGAATATTTGTCCGCCTTGTTCAAAAAAGGTCGTAAAGAGGCCCTTGACAATTTCCGGGGTTGCAAGACTCGGATCAAGATCCCACATGGTAGAAGCACCTCCGCTGAACAGCTCGAAGGGAAGGACGGTGCAAGAATTCATTGCCGCCGTGATTCCCTTGGTCATAGAGGCGCATTGCGGTGTGATGGACTGTGCGATTACGGCACCTGCTCGGCGCCCGTCGGCACTCGCTCCGAGGATCGCACCGGCCGCTGGGGCATATCTGAATGTGAGCAGAACGAGTTTTCCGCTGCCGCCGAAACGATTGACATAGGAACTGTAGATTCTACTCATATCGGTAACGATCCTTGCAGCCATTTCATCCGCCTCAGGGATATCTTGTCCGTATTTGGGGAGCGCAAGAAGTTTCGCGTGCAATGCTTCGTAGCCGACAAAATCTGCTGATAACGCTTTCATCAACTCATGTGCGGTACAGATTTTATCGTCGAACACTGCTTTTTTTATAGCGATCAATGCGTCCGCCGCATTCGGTATTCCGACGAGCGATGAGCCGTAGTCATGATAGCGAGCACCGCCGCCGTGCATATTTCTGCCTTTGGTCAAGCAGTCATCTATCATCGACGAAAGCAGGTACGCAGGGCGCATGTGCTCAACGTATTCACTTAGTTTGTCCTGATATTTGAGGTTCTCTGTCAGAACTCTTTCCGCTTCCTTTATGAAAACGGTATAGAATTCCTCAAAATCATTACATTCGGTAAGCGGTTTGGTCTTAAAGTAGGTAAGTTGTGTTTGCTTTTTCAGGCAGTAACCACCCGTCATGCAAAGTTCGAGTAGTTTTGCTATATTCTGATAACCGGTAAAGAGAAAGTCGCTCGTTCTGCCTTGAATTCCGACCTCCATACAGCCTCCGCAGAAATAATCGACGGCGTCGTTTTCGGAAACGCCATTCTTGACCAGCGCCTTGATTATTGCTTCGTCGCAAAGGAGCTGCGCACGGTTTCTGCCGTTTATAATGTAATCGGCAGCCAGGTCAAGGAAGTCCTCGGGAGCATTTTTTGGTATGCGTATGTAGACATGTGGGTGTGTGATGTCATATTTCATATACGCTCTTACCATTATATAAGATAAAGGGTTGACTGCCGAGGTGCCGTTAGGGTGAGAGCCGCCCAGCACTACACTTTCCACCCAGGCATCACTGTAATAAAGTCTTTCGTCTATACGAACGAAAAGTTCTTCAACAAGCTCCTCTGCCTCCTCGAGGGTGCATACGCCGTTTTTTATATCGTTTTCGAGAAAAGGCCAGAGGTAGTAGTCAAGTCTTCCCGGGCTGTTGCCGCCGTCTGGCTCCTCCTTCATTACAGTTATAAACTGTATATAAAAGGACTGAATCGCTTCGCGGAATGTTCTTGCCGGGTGCTTCGGAACCTGACGGCATATCTCCGCTTCCTCGGTCTTACCCATTTCGATTAGGCGCTGAACGTGCTTTTCATTCCAGCTCTCAATAGCGTCAAGCATGATCATAACGCCGTTATAAAAATGTTCCGCCTCGTTGTCTCCCTTGTGGCGATTTAAACCCGATACGCAGCGTTCTCTTAAACCGTCCGTTCCTCTGCGGAGAATGACGTTCCAATCCCATGCGATATGGCCTGGTGCTCCATAGGTAGCAATTTGATAACGGCACAGCTCATCGTACGCGAGGTCGTTTTTTTTGGCGTTCAGCATTGGCTGAGTGTTGAAATCGAAGTCAGAGCAATACGCCTCGGGGCGTTTTTCGCCTCTGTAATAGACTCTCCCTATAATCTTGTCGTACGGCTCAATAAAAACCTCTTGATTGGTCACCGCGTAAGCCATGGAACGAGCCTGCTTCTCCCACTTGGGAAGCTCGGAGTAAAGATGCAGTGCCGCATAGTGGATATCGTAAGCAAACGAGGTTTGAGGAGGGGCAATCGCTTTTTTTCTCGATTCCTCGAAAACCATCTTCATTCTGTTTGAAATTTCCATAATATTTTACTCCTTTTTCAAGTTTTTTCAGTTTACATCTTGATTATATCACAAAGATAGTGTATAATCAATGTATGATTATACATATTTGCGTTGTAGATTTGTTCAAACGAAAGGAAATAAGCATATGGATCTCGGGAACATAGTGATAGAGGAACTCAATCGGCACTATACGGTAGATGAAATATTTAACGGTCCGCTACTTGGGGTACAGGGGTTTGTCGAGAAAAATTATAAAATAGGGATGCATTCTCAGGGATTTTACGAGATCAATATTGTACTTCGAGGAAGCGCAACACACAGAATAGGCGAAAGAAACCTAATTGTCAAAAAGGGAGATACCTTTATCATACCGCCAAATGTGCGGCACGGGTATGCAGGGGGAGAGAACTTCGATGTTTATCATCTGGTTATAAGCCCTAAATATCTTGAAAAGCATTCAGCGGAGCTCCAGCTTTTGCCCGCCTTTTCGTCACTTTTCAGAATAGATCCGCTTATGCGGGAAACAACGTGGGCAAAGCTTCATTTCGTGCTTAGTGACGAGGAAATGGCGTCGCTTATGCCAACGCTTGAAGGACTTATCGTTCATTGCAGAGAGAAAAGCACGGAGGGGGCTATCATCGCCGGTGGAGAGGCACTGATAGCAATAGCGCATCTTTGTGCCATATATGAAAGCAAGGGTATAATGAATTCTCCGACCGACACGGAGGATGAGATGTTTCTGACGAGCATAGCGTATATTTATGAAAATTTTGATAAAACAATAACGACCGATACGCTTGCGAGGATCGCACAAATGTCACGCACGTCGTATATTGCACGATTTAAACGGGTAACGGGGGTGCCGCCCGCAAGATTTCAGAGGCAGTACAGAGTCTCAATGGCGAAACAGCTACTTTCAGACCAGGTGTTGACCGAAGCAGAGATTGCGCAGGCGGTGGGGTGTTATGACACTTCCCATTTTATCCGTATGTTCAGATCCGAAACAGGAATGGTACCGTCAGAGTTCGGTAAATAAGAATCGCTTGTGAGAGCGGAAATGATGGGCTGGCAATTGCAAGTAAGATATTTTTAATTTTGAGATGTGTGCTTGAGCCAGCCTCTTGTTTTAAATTGTAACTGACGGAACAACATCAGCTTTGCGGTGACCGAGCAAAAAAATCAAATAAAATTTCAAAAATCTATTGACAAACAGGTATGATTGTGATATAATATCGTGTGTTGAGGTAAACACCACCTGCGGATTTAGCTCATTTGGTAGAGCGCGACCTTGCCAAGGTCGAGGTGGCGGGTTCGAGCCCCGTAATCCGCTCCATTTGGAAGCTTAGCTCAGCTGGGAGAGCATCTGCCTTACAAGCAGAGGGTCACAGGTTCGAGCCCTGTAGCTTCCACCAAAAACCACTTGCAATTGCAAGTGGTTTTTTCATTCCATTCAGCCTTTTGTATATAAAAAACCGCGCAGACGCGCGGTTTTCGCTTTTGTAAAACACCTATCTATTCAAATAACTTGTAAATATTCTTTTCAAGCCGCAGACCTTCGCGCCGCGGAGTATCGTATTTTGCGGTATCCGTTATCATTTCGGCGGTGATGCGGCAGGCGTTGTCAACAGCGCTGTGGAAATCCATTCCCGAAAGAAGTCTTCCAAGAAGAACGGAGGCGAAAAGATCGCCTGTGCCGGGATAACCGTACTTCACCTTGTGTATTATGTGAACGCTTTCGCGCTCACGGCAGGTGCTGTCATAGGAAATGGTGGCGATTCGGTCATCGGAAAGCTCAACTCCCGTTAGTGCCAGCTTTTTTGTTCCGTAAAGCTCGGATATTTTTACTCGTAGACGTTCTGCCTCGGCAAGAGCCTCGTTTGGCGGAAGTACGGAGGTATCCTTATAGTCCTCGTCACATAACAGGTAAGCTTCGGTCAGATTCGGCGTGATTATTTCTGCTTTGCGGCACAGTTCTCTCATGCGGCGGCACATTTCCGGTGTGTAGGTCTGGTAAACCTCGCCGTCATCGCCCATAACGGGATCGACAAGCACGGGTATGCCCTCACCGAACATATCTATGGCGTGCGCGACGGTGTCTATTTGCCCTGCACTTCCGAGAAAACCTGTGTATATTGCATCAAACTTCATATCCATCATCTTGTAATGGTCGAGGATCGGCTGCATCATGTCACTGAGGTCGCGGAATACGATGTTGTCAAAGCCTCCGGTGTGGGTCGAGAGAAGTGCCGTGGGAAGCGGCACTACTGCCGCGCCCATAGCTGAAAGGGTTGGGATTATTACCGTCAGAGCGCATCTTCCGAAGCAGGAAAGATCGTGGACGGCGAGTATTCGTTTTGTGTCATCGCAGAGCATGGTAAGCCTCCAAGATATTTAAAGCTGCGGTATATAGGTATAGAAGCGTCTGTACTGTGCCTGCTTCTTGCCAAAGAAACAGGACGAAATTTTAATCCGGAAAGATGCAAGACGGTTTCGCTGTTATTCAGGTAAGCTCACACATACCGTCAGATTTTACAACGAACTCTTAAATTTATTTTGGCGTCAAACGGACTATTTGAAGTACTTAGTCACGCCGAGGGTTGCGAAGTAGTCCTCGGGGGTTTCCGCACGGCGGATAAGCTCAACGGAACCGTCCTCCTTCAGAAGAAGCTCGGCTGAACGGAGTTTACCGTTGTAGTTGTAGCCCATTGCAAAGCCGTGAGCGCCGGCTTCGTGGATTGCAAGGTAATCGCCTATATCTATCTTCGGAAGCATACGGTCAATGGCGAATTTGTCGTTGTTTTCGCAAAGACCGCCGGTTACGTCATATTTGTGGTCGCAGGGCTCATTTTCCTTGCCGAGAACGGTAATATGGTGGTATGAGCCGTAGATTGCGGGGCGCATAAGGTTTGCCGCGCAGGCATCACAGCCGATGTATTCCTTGTATATGTGCTTTTCGTGTATCGCCTTTGTAATAAGCATACCGTTAGGGGCGAGCATATAACGTCCAAGCTCTGTGTAGAGTGAAACGTTCCCAAGACCTGCGGGGACGAGTATTTCGTCGTATACGCGGTGAACACCCTCGCCGATAATCGCAATATCCGCAGGCTCTGCATCGGGAAGATAGGGAACGCCGACACCGCCGGAAAGGTTGATAAAGCCGATGTCAACGCCTGCCGCTTCCTTTATTTCAACAGCAAGCTTAAAGAGCACACCTGCAAGAGTTGGATAATATTCGTTGTTGGTGTTGTTTGAGGAGAGGAACGCGTGGATTCCGAAGCGTTTTGCGCCCTTAGCCTTCAAAATCTTGTAGGCTTCGATAATCTGCTCCTTGGTCATGCCGTACTTTGCCTCGCTGGGGCTTCCCATTATCTGAGTGCTGATACGGAAGTCTCCGCCGGGATTGAAACGGCAGCAGATGGTTTCCGGAATGTAGCCGATAGTCTTTTCCAGGAAGTCGATATGGGTAAAATCATCGAGATTGATGATGGCACCAAGCTCTGCCGCCTTTTTAAAGTCCTCCGCAGGGGTGGCATTGGAGGAAAACATTATGTCATCGCCCTTGAAGCCTACTTTTTCGCTCATAATAAGCTCGGTGAGGGATGAGCAGTCAACTCCGCAGTTTTCTTCACCCAGAATATCAAGAAGCACGGGGTTGGGAGTTGCCTTTACGGCAAAATATTCCTTAAATCCCTTATTCCATGAAAAAGCGGCGTTAAGTGCACGCGCACGCTCGCGGATTCCCTTTTCGTCGTATATATGGAAAGGTGTGGGATAGTCTTTTACGATTTTTTCGATCTGTTCTTTTGTTACAAACGGTGTTTTCAACGTCTTGTCGCTCCTATGTTAAATTTTATTCCAAGGATAATTATAGCACACAAGCGGCGTTATGTCAAATAAAATTTTTAAATTATTCTGCAAATAAAGTTTTTAAATTGTTATACCTAGATTGACAAAAAGAACAATATGTGGTAAAATATATATGCAAAGCGTTTAATTTACTGTAAAAGCACTTGCATTATTATTTTGAATAAAAGGAAGGTAACTACTATGAGAAAAAGATTGTTGCGTGTAACATCTGTTGCAATATGCGCTATGATGTTGTGTTCATCTGTGCTTACAGCGGATAGTGATGGCTTCGATGCAAATAACCATAGGTATTTTACCAATCAAGGTACGCCAAATTTTGAAACAGATAATCTTACTCTCCTTACAAATACTGTAGGGGATACTACATACAATTGGTATAACAGAGTGGTTTATGGCGGATGTATGGTAACGTGCTGTGCTATGATATTGGATAATCTTGGGGCTACAACTACAGAAGCTGTATTTGATGTTCGCGATGGAGATTGCGTCGTGCGCGATGCAGATCCTGTTACTGTAATGTATGCCAACACGAATTTTGCCACCATTACATCAAATGGCACAAATTTTATATCATCGTACAATGGAGATCCTGTATATATATATTCGTCTCGAATTGCTAATAATTTTGATAAGGAATGCCATGTGGTCGATTTGTCTGGTTGCTCAAATGCAGAAAAACTCTATAATATTACTTATTATAGAAATTTGAATCCGGAAGGTGTAATAGCATATTTCTTCAGAACTGAGTATAATCAAACACTTGGAAAGTATGAGAACCATTCACATGGCGTCGTAGTTATGGAGTCATCGGCAAGTCTCGATTATGGCAGAAGTTTTACCGGTCCTATCGTCGGCGATCGGATATGTACCGAAGCAGATGTGATTGCGCCTACAGAGGTTCCTGTGTCCGAAATTAATAGCAGAGCTACTGGATTTAATAGCGAAAGCACAATATATGCACAGCATCTCACAGTGTGTGATACTGTTAATTATAACTCTTACCCAGGTGATTATGTTAATATGTGCGATGCTTATATTGGGGTTGCTTCCGATTTCCAGTTCGAACACATAACAAAGATATACTACTTTGATTAAGAGAGTCCTGTATGCAGAAAAAACAAATTTTAATTATATTTACGATTATCAATTTTTTGCTGCTTTGCATAATGATAATTACATGTATATTTACATTTCGCTTCAAGAAGTCCATATCCGAAAGCATTGATTCCGCTTCCGAGAATAACTATGTGCCTTACGCTGTAGCCAACGGCGATGAGCATGCGTTCTGTACGACCAGCACTGTATTGGAGGAGTACCACTCGCCGGGCGGAGATGTGGTCATTAATAATAATATTTCAGCAATAGGTGCAAGTGCTTTTAATGGTGTCCGGCTGGGGGCGATTGATACAATAATCACATCGGTGTATATTCCCGATACGGTTACATGGATAGGACGGCACGCTTTTTTTGCTACTACGGCTAAAACTATCCGACTATCCGGTGAGCTGCTTTATATCGGGGAGTGGGCATTTGCCGAAAGTACAGCTCTTGAAAAGGTGTACTTTGAGGTTGTGCCAAGACACGACATAATTATCGATGAATCTGCGTTTTATGGCTGTCCGAATGTTGAGCTTGTGAATTTCCCGGATGATATTTCGCTTGATGAAAACGGATATATCGTGCGCAAGTGACGTGTTTTGAAACGCAGAAAAATATTCCCAAACCCCTTGACATCGGTGGGAAAGTGTGATATAATACATACTTGGTATGGGATATTTATGCCATGGCATAAATATTCTCTCCTTACCGGACACAAATTTTTGAGGTGTTCGGTCTAATGTCCATGAGGAGGTGTAACAACAATGGATAAGATTTCATCCTACGAAACTCTGTTTATCGTTGATGTACAGCAGGGTGAGGAGGGCGTTAAGGCTCTGGTTGACAAGTTCACCGGTCTTATCGCGGCTAACGGTACTATCGAGTCTGTTGACGAATGGGGCAAGCGCAAGCTGGCATATCCGATCAACGACCTTACCGAAGGCTACTATGTTCTTGTAAACTTCAAGAGCACTCCCACTTTCCCGCTTGAGCTTGAGCGTGTGTTCGGCATCACCGACGGCATCCTTCGTTCTATCGTTATCAAGCATGACGAGAAGAAGCTTGCTAAGGCTGTAGCTGCTCCCACAGAAGAAGCTCCCGCTGCAGACGCTGAATAATTCGGATAACGGAACGGAGGATAACGACAATGGCAAATTTTAACTTCAACAAAGTAATACTCGGCGGTCGCCTTACGGCAACTCCCGAACTGAGACAGACCACCGGCGGAGTAATGGTTACCACCTTTACTGTTGCTGTAAACCGTCGTTTTGCCACAAAAACAGAGGACGGTCAGAACGCTCAGCCTCAGGCGGATTTCATCCGTGTAACAGCATGGCGTCAGCAGGCGGAGTTTGTATCAAGATACTTCCAGAAGGGTTCATCTATTTGCGTTGTCGGCTCCATTCAGACTCGCACATGGAACGATCAGCAGGGCAACAAGCAGTATTCCACTGAGGTTGTGGCTGACGAGATCAACTTTGTTGATTCCAGAGGCGAAGGATCCGCGTATCAGCAGAATGCAGGCTCGGCTTATATGCCTTCCGCATACAGCGAGCCGGCGTACTCAACACCTGCCGGACAGGCTCCGGCATCCCAGGGCGGCGCCGCACCTCAGTTCGAAACACTTGAGGGTGACGACGAGCTGCCGTTCTAATCAAAAATAAACAAGGAGGTTTCACAAAATGGATAGAGAGAGAACCGAAAGAGACGCTTCTAAGCCTTACCGTGCAGGTATGCGCAGAAAGAAGAAGGTATGTCAGTTCTGCGCAGACAAGATCGACGAGATCGATTACAAGGATGTTGCAAGACTTCGCAAGTATATCAGCGAGCGTGCAAAGATTCTTCCCAGAAGAATTTCCGGTACCTGCGCAAAGCATCAGCGTCAGCTGACCATCGCTATCAAGCGTTCACGTCACGTTGCGCTTCTGCCTTATATCAGCGACTAATTAAACAAAACGCCGCCTGGCAAAAGGCGGCGTTTTTACTTTAGGTAAAGCGTTACGAACAGATAAAGACAAAACAGCATAAGCGATAGGTTTCCGCCGCACACAAGAATCAGATGCACCGCGGCGATCCACAGAAAAAACAGTGCCGCAGACGAGATCACATCAACAATAACGGTCATATGTGACGGCGCGATATGGGATACAATGATTTCAAGTATGCATCCCCCGTCAAGTGTCCGTATGGGCAGAAGATTGAGAAATGCGAGGGATATTGAGCACACGACGAAAAACTCGGCTTCAAGCGT
This sequence comes from uncultured Clostridia bacterium, assembly GCA_904501985.1. Classification (GTDB taxonomy): domain Bacteria; phylum Bacillota; class Clostridia; order Oscillospirales; family CAG-272; genus Flemingiibacterium. The sequence goes on along the minus strand of CAJGCT010000046.1, from coordinate 1,622 downwards.
CGGAGGGCGTATGCACAGAACTCCGACGGCGGACAAAAGATTTGCTACTGCACCTGCGGCGTAGATAGCGGCGGCTCCTGCCGCACCCACTGCCATGTGCGAAGTGCGTATTTCCGCCCCGAAGACGGTCAACTCTACCTGCCGTACAGGTACGCCGAGCATGAGCATGACGGCAAGATGACCAAGCTCATGACACAGCGCGGCGGCGAGTGGGAGAAACGAAAGTGCGCTTTTGTCAAGCAGTATGAGCAGACTGAAAAATATAACCGTCGCGGGACGGATAATGAGCCGCGGCGGCTTTTTTGTTTCCTTTTGCATACTTATTTTGGCGGAGTTATGATAGGCGGCAGAAGCTCATATGAAGACGGCGGGGTGACAGGCTTTGCCGCGGCGGCAACTGCGTCGCTGTATGTGATGTTCGCGGCGGCGTATTCGCTTATGGCGGAGGCTTTTTCGCCTTCGTATTCTACAAGCTCCGACAGAGATACGGAGATATCGCCGCTTTCCGCAGTGCGGATATTGTACGCAAGACAAGCTCCCGATATAGCAAACAGTGTTACGGCGAGCAGTATGTGATCTGCTTTTCTGTGTTTGTACATTGTGATGCGCTCCTTTTTGTTGTTGCTATATGTATATTATCAAAAGCGCGGCGATATTCTGTGCGGCGATGGAAAAATAAAACCGAGGCTGTGAAAACAGCCTCGGAAATCTATACAGGATTATTTGAGAATGGAGAACGTTCCGATTAAGGGAAGCTCTTTTGCTTTGCCGGTAACAGCATTAACAATACCGAGAATTGCGAGTATGAAAGTAACAACGCTTCCGATACCGCCAACGATCCATCCGAGAATCGGAATAACGGCAACAATTCCGAGAATTATGTTCGTAAGGAACAGCACAAGACCCTGATTTGCGTGGAAACGCGCGTATTTTGAATTGGGAGATGCAAGCAGAGGAATAAGGAACAGGATTCCAAGATATGAGAACAGCGCGATTATCTTGTTGTCTGCGATATCCTTTGCATCAAACTGATCGGTTGTGTCTGCGGTGTTGTTGAGATTTGCGATGTTGTTTGCGATGTTGTTTGCTGCATCTGAAAAGGTGTCGGATGCGCCAAGCTTTGCTCCGCAGGCGTTACAAAACTTTGCGGTTTCCTCAACTTCAACTCCGCATTTTGGACATTTTGCCATAGATATGTACCTCCTCGGTAAAATAATTTGATACTATAATTATATCACGGGTAGGCTTTTTGTGTCAATAGCTTTGTCGAAAAACAGATAAAAATAAAACGGAACGGTGATTTCACCGTTCCGTTTAACGCATTGTGTGAAACCTCACTTACGCGAGGTTCAGCAGCATAACTTGCTTACGCAAGTCTCTGCAGCAGAACACGCTTACGCGAGTTCTGCAAAGTACTTAATGGTGCGAACCATCTGGCTGGTGTAGGAGTTCTCGTTGTCGTACCAAGAAACTACCTGTACCTGATAGGTGTCGTCGTCGATCTTTGCAACCATGGTCTGAGTTGCATCGAAGAGAGAACCGTAACGCATACCGATAACGTCGGAGGATACGATCTCGTCGGTGTTGTAACCGAAGGACTCGGTAGCAGCAGCCTTCATAGC
>CAJGCT010000045.1 GCA_904501985.1 uncultured Clostridia bacterium | reverse complement strand
TTTGTCTAAACTTTTGGGTTCACTTCATTTTATCGGGGAGCATATTTTTTAACTGTGTGCCTCTGAGTCAATCTCGGTGTTGGTCATTACCTTCTCACTGTCGGATATAATCTTGGTCGCCATATCGCGAAGCACATAAAATTCTCCGCTTCCGTTGACGGTGTAGTATGCACGTCTTGTGGAATATGGGTAGAATTTGAATTCCGTAAGCTTACCGCTTCGGGTTTCAATCGTAAGGGTGAGATAGGGTTCATCTTCCGTCAGTGCAGAGACCTCATCTGCGGTGAGATCACCTGAAACATACCCTTGGAGATATATGGATAAAAGGGATTTGTAGAATTGACGGAAGTTCTGAACTTCAGGCTTGAAACCGGTTTCGCGCTCAGTTATAACAAGCTCCTTTGCCTCGCCTTCAAGGTCGTATATTCGGGAGGCAGTGTCGCTTTCAACTGTAATGGTAGCCACATCGTTGATATTCATCATGAATATAGGTGAGTCCACCCATTTGATAAGATCCCATTCAAGCCATGAAACGCTGTCACCGGAAACTTCGGATATAAGATCAAAGAGAGCAGAGTATGCGTAGTAATTTCCGTTTTCGTTCTTCGCACTGAATACAACAAACTGTTCGATTCCCTGATACTTGTAATAGATGGTGTAAGCAGGTTCAAGCAGACCGTATTCCGTCAGCTCTTCCTCTGTTGGGGCATATGCCAATGTGGCATTGCCCGAAAAGCTTTTCAGCAGTTCAAGAACAGTCGAGTAGCTCGTGGTATTTACCGCATAGTTCGAGGGATAGAGCATCTGGTAAACGCTTGTTGATGCAATTTCCTTCTTGGCTTCCTCATCAAGGAATGTTATCATCACATTCACATTATCACCCTGCATTACGGCAAAGTTTTGGATGGTGAAATAGTCGTTTGAATTCATCGGAAGCGTAAGGAGGGGTGTAATCATGTTTTCGAGGGGAAGGAGCACGGTTTTTGCGATATCGGAGCCGAGGACGTACACGGCGTTTCTGTCCTTGTAGCGTACATAATAGCCGGTGCCGCTCGGTATAGGATCACCTATGTAAACAGTGTGCTCATCCCCGTCGCGGGTGGTGAGCGTATACCATGCAGGTGACTGCTCATCCGCAAGTCCGTATTCAGACATATCGGTGCAGTCGGTTGTCACACGCTCTGTGGAAAGTGTATGTCCCGTGCTTACCACAAGGGAGGAGAAAAGCTCCTTGCTGTATGGTGCGCCAGGATGATCTGTTACATAAAAGGTTTCATCTTTTTCGTCGTAATAGAAGCCAAATTCATCAAATTCATTGTGGATTTCAATAGATTTTATATCCGTGCGCTCTGTGTGCTCAAAAATCAGAATACGGTCGTTTGTGCCAAGCACCTCACCGTCAAGCAGCTCCACTGTTTCCTCGGTTTTCGTCTCAACGAAGTTTACGATAGGGAGAACTACGAAAAAGTAGGCGCAGATGGCGGCTGCCACGAGAAGCGCAATAATGAGTATCAGGCGGCGTTGCTTTTTAAGTGTGCCGACACGTATCTTCTGATTAAGAGTTGGATTTGGCACATCCGGGGCGGAGAATATTGTGGACTGCTCGTCGTTTGGCAGATTGTTTTTATCCTGTTCCATCATGCGTTCTTTCTCCTGATCCAAATAATAATTCCGGCTATAAATACACAGGCAGGTATCGCAAGTGTAAGCACAATAGTCCATGTGCCGGCTTCAGACTGAAGAATATCAAGGGACTCATCCTCAAACACCTTAAAGTCAAGGTCGATTGGCACCTGCACCTTACCCATAGCGCGCATCATCGTATAGATAATATCGCTGTTGGCATAAGTGGGGCTCAGGAATGTGTCCGCGGTGAAATACTTTGAGCCGATGGCGAACACATAGGAATAATGCTCGGTGTTGTCAATGTATCTGGTCTCGCGGCTGAGTGCCACAAGGGGGAATCTTCCCTCTTCCACAACCTTGCCGTCAACATACTTCTGAGCCTTGTCCGATGTGTAAATAGCGGTGGAGGTCTGTCTTCCGTTGTTGTAATCGAAGAGAAGATTTATAGGACTTGCGTAGTTAACGATAGTCTTGGGTGCAGTTCCAAGTGAAACGATGTCCTTAACAAGGGAAGCACCAAGTGAATTTTCTTCAATGGAATACTGACCGGAAATAGCATAGTGATTGGCATCAATGGAATTTACGGGATCCTTGAGCACTGAATTGTCAAATTCAATACCCCATTCCACCAAAAATTCTTCAAGCTCAGGAAGCTCCTTTGTGTCCGGGTCCATGAATACCATAACGTTTCCGAAGCTGTCAAGAAAATCGTCTATTTTCTCAATTTCCGACTTTCTTCCGGCGGAAATCTCAGAAATGCCCTCAAAATCCGTTACGGGACTTGAAATTATGAGAAGACGGGCATCTTCATGTATTTCCTCTGTTGTAAGGTCGATGGGACGAAGCTCATAACCGGCATCGTAAACAAGCTCCTGTAAGGAAGTGGGGATGTACTCGCCGTGAGTGGTGGTAAAATACGCGATGGGTGTTTCTGCCTGCGTGCACTGAACGATGGCGGAGATAAGCTTCTTTTCGCCGTTGAATGCCCAAGCGGTGGTGTTGTCGGTATCAACTATAAACAGTGCTTCAAGGGCAAATTTGCGGAATTCACTGCCGCTCTCAACTATAACCGAGCGGGCGTTTACCGCATCTGCCGCCGAAGATTTGTACTTTATAACAGCCGTGGGATTTTTTATGGGGTCAATGTAGTCGTATGTAATATTGTCGTATTCCGCCGCCATTTCTTTAACAAGCTCAAAGACCATTTTCTGCGCGGAATTTGATTCCATAACGTCAAAAGGTGAGCAGAAATGAATCTGTACGGGAGCATCCACTTCATCAAGCAGTGCTCTGCCGGCATCGGTGAGACCATATATTCCCGTTTCGGTAAGGTCTACGTACCAATTATTTTTGTAAGCGAATGCAGAGAAGATTATATTAACTATGACAACAGCGGCAATAACTACCACTGTCAGGAGTACGGAAACTGTGCCGTGCTTTACTTTTTTGCCCATTTCAAGGGCTTTTTGATTGTTATTCATTGCTTTGTCCTCCTTTGCGGCATATCACGACCAACGGCGCTTTTCATATACGCGCACGGTGAGGAACATGAATATAAAGCAGATAGAGAAGTAGTAAAGAAGCGATGCTATGTCAAGAATACCGAATCCGAAGTTGCCGTAGCGGCTGAATACGGATATCCATGTGAGTGCCGCTCTGATGGCATATACGTCGATAAAGCTTGACAGGAAGCCTATAACCAGCATAAACAGTATAACGCCGATAGTACCAACAGCGGCAACTATTTGATTTTCGGTCAGTGCCGATATAAAAAGACCGATTGCTATAAATGCCGCGCCGATAAGAATGATTCCCACTGAGCTTGATATAAGTGTTGCTGTGTTGGGTGTTCCGTATTTATAGAGCAGAGGGAAGTTTATGAGACTGCCGAATATGAATGTACCGGCAAACATTGTGAATGCGGCGAAAAACTTGCCCATTACCATGCCCATGAGGCTAATAGGGGCGGTGAGAAGAAGCTGCTCTGTGCGCGCCCTGCGCTCCTCGCTGAACATCTTCATGGTGAGAATCGGTACGAGCACAATGAATGCCCACATAATAAACTGAAAATATGAAGACAAGCTGCTCTCCATGCCCATAAGGAGTGTGCAGAAAGCAAATATAAATGCGTTGACAGCAAGGAACATCGCCATAAACACATATCCCACGGGCGATGTAAAATAAGCCTGCATTTCACGCTTGTATATAGCTAACATCAGTCGTTTTCCTCCTTACTCTCAAATTCGGGCAGTTTTATGTCAAACTGCGGTATTTCCCTCGTCTTTGCGGGGGTCTGCGCCTTTTTGTCAACAAGAGATATGAATATATCTTCAAGGTTTGTCCCCTCGGCTTCAAGACCTATAAGAGGCCAATTATTCTTTGCCAGCATAAAGAAAAGCGATTTTCTTATGTCAACACCGGAGCTGCTCTCGATGGCATACAGGAAGCTGTCATTTTCACGCTCACCTATAGCCTCTGCACGGGTTATCTCAGGCAGTGCACGAAGCTCATGAAGTATTTCGCGCTGAGGTCCGCAGATTCGCGCGCTCAGACGGCGTGTGCCCTCAAGCATATTTATAATGCTCTCGGTCTTTTCATCGGCAATAAGCTTGCCGGAATTTATTATAAGTATTCGGTCACAGACCGCCTGAACCTCCGAGAGAATATGTGTGGAAAGAATAACGGTGTGAGCCTCGCCGAGAGTTCTTATAAGCGAGCGTATCTCTATTATCTCCTTGGGGTCAAGACCAACGGTCGGCTCGTCGAGAATTATGACAGCCGGATTGCCAACAAGTGCCTGAGCGATACCCACACGCTGTTTGTAACCCTTTGAGAGATTCTTTATAAGGCGGTTTTTATTGTAGTCGTCGGTTATCTTTACGACACGGCAGATTTCCTCAAGATGCTTTTTGCGGTTAAGTCGGCATCCTTTAAGGTCGTACACGAAGTTCAGATATTCGCGAACAGTCATGTCAAGATAAAGCGGCGGCTGTTCGGGCAGATAGCCGATAAGCTTTTTTGCCTCAATTGGTGCTTCGAGAATATTGATTCCGCCAACCTCTGCTGTACCGAGAGTGGATGACATATATCCCGTTATAATGTTCATGGTGGTGGATTTACCTGCACCGTTAGGACCGAGGAAGCCGACTATTTCACCTTTGCCAATGGAAAAGCTGATATCGTCAACAGCGTATTTGCTGCCGAAACGCTTCACCAGATTTTTTACTTCTATCATTGGAAGTTCCTCCAAAAATTCGATGATGTAAACAAAATGGGTAGGGGGTTAAAAATACCGTCGTGCCCCAATAAGAGACACGACAAAAGTATAACATATTTATTTGAATAAATCTTGAACAATCGCCCGGCGCGGCAAAGAAATCGGAAAATATTCTATATACCGTCACTTGCGGCGGATAATATTCACAGTCCTGTCACATTGAGGCTTAAAGTGAGATAACCGACAGCATTGTGCCGCGTTTTCCGTGAGATGCGCGGTGTGAGAAGAAAAGGTCGGGATTACAGCAGGTGCAAAGCTCGGAAATGTCAATGTTTTCATCGGCAATACCCGACAAAAGCAGGAAGTTTCGGTTTAATCCCACAATATCAGCATGAAGCTTCCCGTTATGCTCACCAATAAATCTCGCGGCGGTTTCATTTCCAACAAGCTCCCTGACGGAATCCCTGAAATCCTCGCCTACCTCATAACAGCAAAAGCGGATAGACGGACCTATGGCGGCGATTATATTTTCAGGGCGCGCCCCAAGCTCCGCCATTTTTCTAACGCATTCGGCGGCGATTCCCAAAGCCGTACCGCGCCAGCCTGCGTGCACCGCACCGATGATGTTTGCTATAGGATCGTGAAAGAGGATAGGCACACAGTCGGCTGTCTTTACGCCGAGAGTGACGCCATGTTTGTCGGTAACGTATCCGTCGCAGGACTTGTCGGTGCTCCTCAGATACCCCTCACCGGCAACGGTCTCATCCGCATATATAACGTCGGGGGAATGCACCTGGTGACGGCTTATAACGCTTTCGGCTTTCACGCCAACCGCGGTGCAGAACAAGCGGAGATTTTCAAGCACTGTCCCCTCGTCATCCCCACGCCTGAAGGCGAGATTAAGCGAGCTTGTGTGCTCGTGGGTACTGACTCCGCCGATTCGGGTTGCGAATCCGTGGGGGACGGTTATTCTATGAGATTTTAAGTATTTTACGCCGTTTTCGGCGGTTATAAGCTTAAATGACACGGCTACCTCACAAAGAGAAAAGTTTTATTACCTTTACAGCACTTCCGTCCGGATAATCGCGTACTTCACCGAGAGCATAGAAGCCGTCAGCCCCAAAAAGAGAGACGCGTGTACCGCTGTGGTAAGACGTGCCGATCTTCTTCTGATATATCTCATTGCCGTCCCGGGACAGCTTTTCAAAGAAAGGCGGCAGTTTGATCTTGGGAAGGTCACAAAACAGCGATTCTATGGGAAGAAGCAAGCTAAAACGCTCATCCTCGGACATTTCGCCAAGGGCATCAAGTGTGGTGCAGGAATCAATGGTGAAATTTCCGCTGGCAGTGCGGCAGAGGGAGCTCATTGCGCCACCACAACCAAGCTTTGCGCCAATATCAGCGCAAAGTGTACGTATATATGTGCCTTTTGAGCAGTGAACGTCAAGAATATAGTCGGAGTGGGAATCTCCCCTCGCGGCTTCAAGCGAAAACACCGTAATAGGTCGTGCTTCGCGTTCAATGCTGACTCCCTTACGGGCAAGATCAACTAACTTTTGCCCGTCCACCTTAAGAGCCGAGTACATGGGCGGAATCTGCATAATTTCACCCACAAATTCGCGGCATACCTCAAAAACTTTGCCGCAATCGGGGATCTTGTCGGTGCTTGTAAGTACAGCCCCCGTGGTGTCCTCGGTGTCCGTTGTCACTCCGAGCCTGAGACCTGCACGGTACTTTTTTGTGTCGCTGACAAGCAGATCGGCGGCTTTTGTGGCTCTTCCGATAAGGATTGGAAGAACTCCTGTTGCCATGGGGTCAAGTGTACCTGTATGCCCCACCTTTTTTGTTCCGAACAAACGCCGCATACGGTTTACGCAGTCGTGGGAGGTAAGACCCTCCGGCTTGTTTAAAAGTATAACTCCCGATGGCTCGATCATAGTGTGTCTGCTCCTTCAAATGCGCCTGCGGCATCAAGCTCTGAAAGCTCACGTTCAATTTCACGCACAAGCATAGCCTCTGCCTCAAATTCATTGTCGGCTGTAACCGTACAGCCGCCGGCACGCTTGTGACCGCCGCCGCCAAAGACAGCGCAGAGCTTTGCCGCATCGGCTACACGGTTGGAGCGCATAGATACCTTATAGAGATTTGGCGTATCCGGACTTTGCTTTATTGACATCCCCACCTCGACGCCTTCAATACCGCGTGTGAGTGTGATTATATCTTCGATATCTTCTCTTGTGACATCGTTTTCGTCCATCATAGCCTTGGTGAAGTTTATAACGGCAAGGCGATTGTTGTTATAAAAATGCAGGGCATTGAGTGCGGCACGTGTTGCCCTTATCTGGGAGATGGGGCGTGAATCGTAAAGCCGTCTTGCGATCTCCGAATGATTTATCCCTGCCGCATGAAGCGTTGCTGTGCGCAAATGAGTATCGGCAGTAACCGCTTCAAATTTAAAGCTTCCCGTATCAGAGCAGATTGCCGCATAAAGGGCAGTTGCCGCCGCTTTGTCAAGAAGATCGTATCCTCTAGATTTAAACTCGTCGAAAATGTCAACAATTATCTCGCCGCAGGCTCCCACATCCCCAACATATGTCTTTTTTGCAAAGGGTGTGCCAAGCACGTGGTGGTCTATGGCAAGGTCCACGCGGTCTGCGTATTCCTCCTCAAGACAATCAAGGAGCTTGCTTGTGGAAACGTCAACCGAAACAATATATTCGGGGGTGAAGTCTTGCGGCAGTGTTTCGGGGCGCAGTGACTCCACGCCGAAAATAAATTGCAGGCGTTTTGGTACGGTAGGGTCCGAGTTTATGACCTCGGCGCGCTTTCCAAGGCCTCGAAGCAGTGTGCGGAGCGCAAAAGCACTTCCCAGCGTATCCCCGTCAGGGCGCATATGGGTGAGGATGAGTACATTCGATGCCGCCTGAAGGCTGTCGCATACCTCAGAAAAAGAGATGTTTGAAAGCTCACTCATCGTCCTCGTCTCCGTTATCAATAATATCGGTAAATTCAATTTTATTAAGAAGCGAATTGATATGAGCACCGTATGCTATTGAATCGTCGGTGACAAAGGTAAGCTCAGGTGTCTGGCGAAGATTAAGGGTTTCTGCTATACGCTTTCTGATATAGCCGGATGCGCTCTTTAAGCCCTTTCCCACTTCCTTGGAATCTCCGCTCATTACCGAGTAATATATTTTCGCAAATTTAAGGTCCGGTGTAACATCCGCCGCGGTAACGCTGACAAAGGCGTCGGACACGCGGGGGTCTTTGATCTCACGGAGAATAGTTGAAAGCTCCTTTACCATTTCCTCGTTTATTCTTCCGCGTCTGTATTTAGCCATTTTTTACCTCCGAATGATTTTGATTTCGCTCCCCATGCCGGTTCGGCGAAATTATTTTGACGGTTACTGTTAAACCGCGTGAGAATCAGTTATATACAATATATTTTATCATATATTATCGCAAATATAAAGGCTCTTTTGTAAATTTCTTTAGGAAAACAAAATTTTTTTCATAAAGGCGAATAAACCTTATGAATATATATTGAAATATTCATATTTTCGTGGTATGATATTAAGGTAATGAGTTAAAATTTCCATTGTTACGGAGGTCACAAACATGGTAGAGCTTATAAACAACGGAGCATATCTTGCATTCGGAAATACGATTATCGAGGATGATGCATATGCCGCAGAAAGACTTAAGGCGCTTGGCAAAGAGGGCATCTCCAAGGAGGAAGCCAAGAAAGGCACCATCGCTTACGGAATATTTAACGCTCACAATACGTCGGGAGACGAAAATGAGCTTCGCATAAAATTTGATGCAATGGCATCTCATGATATAACCTATGTTGGAATTATACAGACCGCCCGTGCCAGCGGACTTGAAAAATTCCCCATTCCCTATGTGCTGACAAACTGCCACAACAGCCTTTGCGCGGTAGGCGGTACTATAAATGAGGATGACCATGTATTCGGTCTGTCCGCCGCACAGAAATACGGCGGAATCTATGTACCTGCTCACATTGCGGTTATCCATTCCTATATGCGCGAAATGATGAGCGGATGCGGACGCATGATACTCGGCTCTGACTCCCATACGCGCTACGGTGCTCTCGGCACAATGGCAATCGGCGAGGGCGGACCTGAGCTTGTAAAACAGCTTCTCTGCCGCACATACGACATAAAGCGTCCCGAAGTGATCGCGGTACACATGACAGGCAAGCCTAAGGTAGGCGTTGGTCCTCAGGACGTGGCACTTGCTATTATCGGCGCGGTGTTCAAGAACGGATTTGTTAAAAATAAGGTTCTTGAGTTTGTGGGAGATGGTATTGCAAATCTTCCCATAGAATTCCGTAACGGTATTGACGTTATGACCACCGAGACTACCTGCCTTTCATCCATTTGGATCACCGATGACGAAACAAAGCGTTATTTCGAGCTTCACAAGAGAGCGGATGCGTATAGGAAGCTTTCTCCCGCCCCTGTTGCATACTACGACGGCGTGGTGAAGGTGGACCTTTCCTCGGTTGAGCCGATGATAGCACTTCCGTTCCATCCGTCAAACACCTACACCGTAAGGGAGCTTATTGACAACAGTGCCGATATTCTCCGTCAGGTTGAGCTTGACGTAGCGGAACAGCTTGACAACCCGAATATCAAGCTTTCACTTACCGACAAGATAACAAAAGACGGCATCAAGGTAGACCAGGGCGTTATCGCAGGCTGTGCCGGCGGTACGTTTGACAACCTTGTTGCGGCGGCGGATATTCTCTCCGGTCATTCAACCGGATGCGGCGCATTCAATCTCTCCGCATATCCTGCAAGCCAGCCTGCCTATATTGAGCTTGTAAGAAACGGCTCTGCGGCAAAGCTGATGGAAGCCGGTGTAACACTTCGCACCGCATTCTGCGGACCTTGCTTCGGTGCAGGTGATGTTCCTGCAAACGGCGGTCTTTCCATACGCCATTCCACGAGAAACTTCCCCAACCGCGAAGGCTCAAAGCCCGGAAACGGTCAGATTGCGGCAGTGGCTCTCATGGATGCTCGCTCTATTGCGGCGACCGCAAGAAACGGCGGCATTCTTACTCCTGCTACGGAAATCGAGGTTGAATATACCACTCCCGATTACAAGTTTGATTCTGCGGTATACGACCACAGAGTATACAAGGGATTCGGCAAGGCTGATACAGCGGCAGAGCTTAAGATCGGACCGAACATTGCCGATTGGCCCGTAATGCCTGCACTTACCGATGATCTGCTTCTTCGCGTGGCATCGGTAATCACCGACCCTGTAACCACAACCGATGAGCTTATCCCCTCGGGTGAGACATCCTCTTACCGCTCAAATCCCCTGAAGCTCTCCGAGTTTGCCCTTTCAAGAAAGGACCCAGAATATGTGGGACGCGCGAAAGAGGTGCAGAAATTCGAGAGGGCACGCGAGGCAGGCGAGGATACTTCAAAGGGTGAACTTGCGGCTGTATTTGCAAAAATCCGCGAGATTGCTCCTGCGGCAAATGCCGGAAATATCGGAATCGGAAGCGTTATTTACGCCAACAAGCCGGGTGACGGCTCTGCACGTGAGCAGGCGGCTTCCTGTCAGAAGGTGCTTGGCGGATGGGCAAATATCGCGGCGGAATACGCCACCAAGCGTTACCGCTCCAACCTCATAAATTGGGGTATGCTTCCTTTCATCTATGACTGCGCGGATGATTTCTCTGTTGGCGATCACATTTATGTGCCGGGTATCCGCGGCGCTGTTGAAACTGCAAAGTACGAATTTGGCGCATACATTATCAAAGCCGATGGCAGTGTTAAGCCTATTACGCTGAAGATGGGCGAGCTTACAGATGATGAGCGCGAAATTATCCTCTGTGGCTGCCTCATAAACTACTATAAGGCAGGAAACTGATAAAAACTAACTAAAGGAGCATTACAATGAAATTTTGTGATATGCCATACGAGCGCGTCGATCTTGTTGCGCTTGGTAAAGAAATGGATAAGCTCACCGAAAAGGTCAAAAATGCAAAGGACGGTGCGACCGTTCTTGCGGCGTTCCGTGAGCAGGAGAAGTTGAGCGTACACGCACAGACTATGATATCTATTGCATCTGTGCGCAATTCCATCGACACAAGAGATAAATTCTATGAGGCTGAGCAGGAATTTTACGACACAGCACTTCCCGCGTTTCAGGAGCACTCTCAGAATTTAATGCTTGCTATTCTTGAATCCCCCTACAGAAGCGCGGTTTCCGATGTGGCAGGTGAGCTTATGTTTAAAAACATGGAGATGGAGCTTAAGACCTTCTCTCCTGCGGTAATAGAGCTTTTAGGGCGCGAAAACAAGCTGGTTTCGGACTATCAGAAGCTTATTGCATCCGCAAAAATTGATTTTGACGGAAAACAGCTCAACATTTCACAGCTTGCGGCATACAAGGAAAATCCCGACCGTGAGGTGCGCCACGGTGCATACAAGGCGGAGAGCGGATTCTATATGTCCCACGCGGATGAGCTTGACAATATTTTTGATGAGCTTGTTAAGGTGCGCACAGAGATTGCGCACAAGCTCGGTTTTAAGAGCTTCACAGAGCTTGCATATATGCGCCGTACAAGAAACTGCTATGACCCCGAGATGGTGGCTAACTTCCGCCGTCAGGTGGTGTCCGACCTTGTTCCCATTGTTAAGGAGCTTAAACGACGTCAGGCAGAGCGCATTGGTCTTACGCCCGACGAAATGCGTATATACGATGACCCGTTCAGCTTTAAAGAGGGAAATCCCAAGCCTATGGGCACTCCCGAAGACATCATGGCGGCAGGAAAGCGTATGTATGAGGAGATGTCCCCTGAAACCGGCGAGTTTATCAACTTTATGTATGAAAATGAGCTTCTCGACGTGCTTGCCAAGGAGGGCAAGGCGGTTGGCGGCTACTGTACAGAATTTCCCGAATACAAAGCACCGTTCATTTTTTCAAACTTTAACGGCACATCCGGCGACGTAGATGTGCTTACCCATGAGGCGGGACACGCTTTCGCGGCATATACCACGCGCAATTTTGAATTCATGGAAAATGCACAGCCTACCATGGAATCCTGCGAGTGCCATTCCATGTCAATGGAGTTCTTTGCGTGGAAGTGGCTTCATCTCTTCTACGGAGACGATACTCCGAGAGCAAAGTATATGCACCTCGAATCAGCTCTGATATTCATCCCCTACGGCTGTATGGTAGACCACTTCCAGCATATCGTTTACGATAATCCAGAGCTTACACCTGCCGAACGTCATGAAAAGTGGCTGGAGCTTGAAAAAATGTATCGCCCATATATGAATTTCGGCGATGTGGACTTCTACAAAGACGGCAGAGGCTGGCAGAGACAGCTCCACATTTACCACTATCCCTTCTACTATATCGACTACTGCCTTGCTCAGACTGTATCCCTTAAATTCTGGAGTATGTCACAGAAGGACTACGCCGATGCATGGGAGCGTTACTATAAATTTGTATGCGAGGGCGGCAAGAAGACATTTGTAGGTCTTTGCGAGAGTGCGGATATCGTTGTTCCGTTCAAGGACGGAGCACTGAAATCAATCTGCGAG
>CAJGCT010000044.1 GCA_904501985.1 uncultured Clostridia bacterium | reverse complement strand
GCGCCGCCGCGCCGCGTGTCACGGGAGCATAGGCATCAATGCTTCCGTCACCTGTACCGCGCAGGATTCCCACTTCATACAGCCCGTGCATGGCACTCTGCGCCCAAACGGGAATCGTGTCGGAATCGGCAAATACCGCTACAGAATCAGCCGAACCGATACCGGTGATTCTGGATATTATCACTGCCGCTTCAAGACGTGTTATCTGATTGTTGGGGTAGAAATAACCATCCGCACCGTCAATTATTCCAAGAGCTTCTGCGGCGGCTACAGACCCCTTATACTCGGTGGGGATATCTGCATCATCTGCAAAGCCTGTTGTGTTTACGGAAAAGCCTCTGTATCCTGCCGCACTCATGGCGAAGTTCAAAAACTCCGCGCGGCTGAGATTTTCATTCGGCAGGAACGTACCGTTTGAAGAGGGGGTATCAATTACACCTGCACGCACGCAGGAAATAACGGCGGAATTTGCCCAGTGTCCGCTCATGTCCGAGAATATTTCGGTATCATTCGGCGTGTCGGCACGAAGCGTAATTTTTGCAGGCTGTGAGCGGTTGCCGTATTTGTCCGTTACGCATACGGTGAAGCTGTCCTTGCCGGTATAACCTTCGTTTGCGGTATACTCATAATATCCACGTGCCGTATCGGTAAGCTTAAGCGTTCCGTTTTGCGGATGGGAGAGTATTTCAAATCTTACAGGATCTCCTTCCGGATCATCGGCAAAAATCGTTCCGAGATGAACAACGCCGGAGTATACATCTGCCTCCGCTGATGCAGTTATGCTGTCTGAGGTTTTTATTACAGGGGCGATGTTTACATTTTTTGTTGTATATACGGTGCAGGTGTATGTGGTGCCGGAAATGTCACTGCCGCGGCAGAATTTAAATGTGGCGGCAAGCTCGTCGCTGCCAAAGGGAACAAATTTCAGTGCGTCAAGATTTCGCTCGGAAATAGTTTGCCCAACCTCCACGTATCTTGAACCCAGACTAAGGCGTCCCATTGTAGGTTCGGGGAGACTTACAATAGTTATTTTTCCTACCGACTCTACTCCAAGTGTCAAAGACAGGTCTTCGGCGGAAAAGTAAATATCTGTGCCAACAATGCCGTTTGTGGCTACGGTATATTCCTTTGAGATGATGTCAAGGGCAGGGGAGAGCTTGTCCTCGGCACGTACCGGAAGTGCGGTGCCGATAATCAGCATAGCACCGAGTACGATAGATACTCCACGGGCAAGTTTTGTGCTGTTTGTGTATTCTTTCATGTTTTCCTCCTTGGTAAAAGAATGAAAAAGATTTGTACACACCTATTTTTGACGTGAAGCGGTCATTTATGCGCATTTTTGTAAAGAATTATCATTAGAAGCGGAAAAAAATTTAAAAATTATTGCTTTAGTATATTGAAATCCGATTTCATCTGTTGTATAATATTCATAGTACAATTATTTTGGAGGAAAGAACCATGATAGATATCAGAATTGAAAAGACCACTGCTCCCAAGGCAAAGCCCGATTGGGACAATCTTGGATTCGGAAATTTCTATTCCGACCATATGTTTTTGATGAATTACACCGAAGGAAAGGGCTGGCATGATGCGCGCATCGTTCCTTACGCAAACTTCTCCCTTGACCCTGCAACAATGGTGTTCCACTATGCGCAGGAAATCTTCGAGGGTCTTAAGGCGTACCGTACCCCCGACGGTTCAATTCAGCTTTTCCGTCCCGACAAGAACTTTGAGCGCATGAACCGCACAAACGAGCGTATGTGCATACCTGCTGTAAACGTTGAGGACTGCATTTATGCTCTTAAGACTCTTGTTGATATCGACAGCGATTGGGTACCTGTAAAGGACGGCACATCACTCTACATTCGTCCCTTTATTATTGCGACCGACGTTCATCTCGGCGTTCATGTATCCAAAACATACCTGTTTGCAATAATTCTTTCTCCTGTAGGCTCCTACTATGCGGCAGGCATCAATCCTGTTAAGATATTCGTTGAAAACGAGTATGTACGCGCTGTAAAGGGTGGCACAGGCTTTACAAAGTGCGGCGGTAACTATGCTGCATCTCTTATCGGTCAGGCAAAGGCTGAGAAGCTTGGCTATGCACAGGTGCTCTGGCTTGACGGTATTGAGCACAAATACATAGATGAGGTTGGTGCCATGAACGTATTCTTCGTTATTGACGGAGAGGTTGTCACTCCCACCACCGAAGCCGGCTCTATTCTTCCCGGCGTTACCCGTATGTCCTGCATTGAGCTTCTCCGTAGCTGGGGCTACAAGGTAAGCGAGCGCCGTCTTTCCATTGACGAGGTGGTTGACGCTTACAAGGCAGGCAAGCTTAACGAAGCATTCGGTACAGGTACTGCGGCTGTTATCAGCCCCATCGGTGAGCTTAACAACAACGGTGAAAAGATGATAATAGGCGGTGGCAAGATCGGTGAAGTGGCACAGAAGCTTTACGATAACCTCACAGGTATTCAGTGGGGCAAGCAGCCCGACACTCTCGGCTGGACAGTTAAGGTAAACTGATATTTAAACTGCCGCACACAGGCTTGTGCGGCAGTTTTTCCCGTTTACAAGTATATATACATTAAGAGGAACATCAAATGGTGAAAAACTACTTTAAAATGCTCCGAAGAGAATTTTCGGGGTATAACGCATCAAAGCTTATTAAGGACCTTCTGGCAGGACTTACTGTTGCGGCAGTAGCACTTCCCCTGGCACTTGCTTTCGGTGTTGCCAGCGGCGCAAATGCGGCGGCAGGTCTCATTACCGCTATAATTGCAGGTATCGTAATAAGTGCGCTGTCGGGAGCATCCTTCCAGATATCAGGTCCTACAGGCGCAATGAGTGCGGTGCTTATTACTATCGCTTCAAACGAGGCAATCGGACTTAACGGCGTTTTCCTTGTTTGCATAATCGCCGGAATAATACTTCTTCTTTGCGGTATTTTCCGCCTTGGCAAGCTTGTGTCACTTATACCGCGTCCTGTAATTACCGGCTTCACATCCGGTATTGCGGTGATAATCGCGCTGGGGCAGGTTGACAACTTCTTCGGTACAGCGTCCGAGGGAAGCTCTGCTGTCGAAAAGCTTATCTCTTACGGCAGACTTGGATTTAAGCCTCATCTGTGGACTCTCGTACTCGGTCTTATTGTTGTGGTTGTGATGATAGTGTGGCCGAAAAAGTGGAATGCAAAAATGCCCTCATCCCTTGTGGGTATAATCGTGGCTACCGTTGTTTACGTAATATTCCGCTTTGAGGGTGTTGCGGTTGTTGGTGAAATACCGAAATCGCTGCTTCTTGAGGACAGACTTTCGTTTAACGGTCTTGATTTTAATATGCTAACTACACTGCTTCCGTCGGCATTTACCGTTGCGGCTCTCGGTATGATAGAAAGCCTTCTCTGCGGTGCATCCGCATCCAGAATGAAGAACGAGCCCTTTGACGCGAACATTGAGCTTTTCGGTCAGGCGGCAGGCAACATCATTATCCCGTTCTTCGGCGGTGTGCCTGCAACTGCGGCAATCGCACGTACAAGCGTTGCTATCAAATCCGGCGCACAGACAAGACTTACGGGTATCTTCCACGCTCTGTGGCTTGTGGCGGCGATGTTCCTTCTTGGTGACATCATGGCGCTTATTCCCATGCCGGCACTTGCAGGTGTCCTTATGGTAACGGCGTGGCGTATGAATGAATGGCACGCGATAAAGCATATGTTCGCAAAGAAATTCATAGGCGCTATCATGCAGTTCCTCATAACCATGATAGCTACTGTGGTATTTGACCTGACTATTGCCATTGTTATCGGCATCGTGTTCTCTGTTATGGTTTTCGTAAAGAACGCCGCACATCTTGATGTTACCTTGGCAAAGGTTGAGGCATCAAGACTTGCGCCTCGCGGAGAGCTTGGCGGCGGACATGATGATAGTGTTGTTGTTTATGTAACAGGCGAGCTTTTCTTTGCAAATGTTGGCAAACTCTTAAACAAGCTAAGCGAGTGCGGTGAACGTGAGATAATAGTTTCACTTCGTTCCGTTCCCGACATTGACATATCATCGGTTGAGAGCCTTGAGGAATGGTGCACAGAGCAGAAAAAGCAGGGCAGACGTGTTGTACTCTGCGGTATGAATGACAGAGTAGATGCGGTTATGCGCCGCGGCGGAATGTACGAGTCTTTGGGAGATGAATGCTTCCAAAGAAGTATTGACAAAGCCCTTCTTGCGGATGCCGCACCGCTTTCCGAAGTAAATATATAAAATAAATAAAGATGGGACACAGGATTGGCAGATAGCCGTACTGTGTCCCATTTAATTATTCAGATTTTTCCGCTGTTCTTTAGATACCGCTTTACTGCGTCAAGGGATTTATCGCTGATGGCGTGCTCAAGCCGGCACGCATCCTCTGCGGCGGTCACTTCATCTACCCCGAAGGATAACAGCATTGCTGTAAGCACGGTGTGACGCTCGTATATTTTTTCGGCGATCTCACGGCCAAGCTCTGTAAGTGTGAGTGTACCGTCTGCCGCCATTTTTATGTAGCCGCCGGTTTTTAAAACCCCCATTGCACGGCTGACGCTGGGCTTTGAATAGCCTAAATATTCTCCAACATCAATGGAGTGTACATTTTTATTACCCTTTGAGAGTATATATATGCTTTCGAGATACATTTCTCCCGATTCCTGAAGTCGCACGAAAACACCTCCTGTAATTCGGATGTATATGTACATTGTATCATATAAATATGAATTTTTCAAGCATTTGTCTGTATTTCGCTATTTAGCGGTTGTACAATGTACACAACACAAAAGTTAGACGCCGCTAACCGCTTGGTGTTTTGACGAAAATGAAAAAATCGCCAAAGAAACTATTGACTTTTTAGCTTGCATGGTATATAATTTAATGTAGTTAGCTTAGACTAACCGCACGGTATACGTGTAATTTGTTCGGGGGAACTGTATGAAGACTTTAAAGAATACCAAGATCGGTAAAACGGTCAGAGTTGTGAAGGTACACGGCGAAGGAGCGATCAGACGCCGTATTATGGATATGGGAATTACCAAAGGTGTTGAGGTTACAGTGCGTAAGGTGGCACCTCTTGGAGATCCCATGGAGCTTACTGTTCGCGGATATGAGCTGTCGCTTCGCAAAGCGGATGCCGATATGGTGGAAATAGAAGTTGATTAGTGCCGGGAGAGCGTTCTCCCGGTAAAAAAATGATACGCGGTTAGCATAGGCTAATTGCGGCGGCGAAAACTGATTACTAGGAAAGGACATTCCATTATGAACTTAAAAATTGCCATTGCCGGCAATCCAAACTGCGGTAAAACCACACTTTTCAATGCGCTCACAGGTTCAAATCAGTTTGTGGGCAATTGGCCCGGAGTTACCGTTGAGAAAAAAGAGGGAAAATTAAAGAAATATGACGGAGTGATAGTTACCGACCTTCCGGGTATATATTCTTTGTCTCCCTATACGCTTGAGGAGGTAGTGGCGAGAAATTATCTTATTGATGAGCGTCCCGATGCTATTCTTAATATTATAGACGGTACGAATCTTGAGCGTAACCTCTATCTTACAACACAGCTTACCGAACTTGGCGTGCCGGTAGTAATTGCTGTTAACATGATGGATGTCGTTAATAAAAAAGGCGATAAAATAGACTTCGCGGCACTTTCCAAGGCTCTCGGATGTAAGGTGGTGGAAATATCCGCTCTTAAAGGCACGGGTATTGACGAAGCGGCTGAAGCCGCAATCGAGGCGGCTAAAAACGGCAAAATCACACCTCAGCATATTTTTTCGGGAGCTGTGGAGCACGCGGTGGCTCATATCGAGGAAGCTTGCATCCACGATATGCCTGCCGATCAGCAGCGCTGGTATGCAATAAAGATATTTGAGCGCGATGACAAGGTAATAGAGAAGCTTAATATCCCGAAGGATGTTATGGCTCATATTGAGAAGGATATCTCTGCCGCTGAGAGCGAGCTTGATGATGATGCGGAATCCATTATTACAAATGAGCGTTACGTTTACATAACACGCATTGTGGAGAAGTGCTGTAAGAGGAAAAATGCCGGAAAGCTTACCACATCGGATAAGATTGACCGCATTATGACAAACCGATTCCTTGCACTGCCTATTTTTGCGCTCATAATGTTTATTGTGTACTATGTATCTGTTACAACAGTCGGCGGTTGGGTCACCGATTGGACAAACAATGTTTTGTTCGGAGAGATAATACCGCCTGCTATTGAAAGCTTCCTTATTTCCGTCAACTGTGCAGAATGGCTTCAGGGGCTGATACTTGACGGTATTATCGGCGGTGTAGGCGCAGTGCTTGGATTTGTGCCCCAGATGCTTGTGCTGTTCATCTTCCTTGCATTCCTTGAGGCTTGCGGATATATGGCGCGTATTGCATTCGTTATGGACAGACTTTTCCGCAAATTCGGTCTGTCGGGTAAATCTTTTATTCCGCTTCTTATTGGAACAGGCTGCGGTGTTCCCGGTATTATGGCGTCGCGCACAATTGAAAATGAGCGTGACCGCCGCATGACTGTTATGACTACTACATTTATCCCGTGCAGTGCAAAGCTCCCGGTTATTGCTCTTATTGCA
Organism: uncultured Clostridia bacterium; assembly: GCA_904501985.1. Classification (GTDB taxonomy): domain Bacteria; phylum Bacillota; class Clostridia; order Oscillospirales; family CAG-272; genus Flemingiibacterium. The sequence continues at coordinate 6,762 of CAJGCT010000044.1, read as the reverse complement.
GGCGCGATGTTCGATGGAGTTTGGTGGGTGGCACCCAGTGCATATTTTATAGGAATATTTGCCGTTGTGGTTTCCGGTCTTATCCTTAAAAAGACAAGGCTTTTTGCAGGTGATCCTGCTCCCTTTGTAATGGAACTTCCGCCGTATCACATGCCAACGGTTACAAACGTTCTCCGTTCTATGTGGGAGCGCGGCTGGTCATTCATCAAAAAAGCAGGAACGGTTATTCTCCTTTCGGCGGTGATACTGTGGTTCTTGCAGGAATTCGGTTTTGAGAACGGTCGCTTTGGTTTGGTGGCAGACCTTAACAATTCGCTGCTTGCGGCTATCGGAAAGCCTCTGGCGGTTCTGTTCATTCCGCTGGGATTCGGATTCTGGCAGGCGGCGGTTGCGGTTATTACCGGACTTATCGCAAAGGAAAATATTGTTGCTACACTGGGACTGCTTTACGGATTTGCCGAGGTTGCAGGTGACGGTGCCGAAATCTGGGGACATCTTGCCGATCCCGGAGTGGGATTTACATCAGCAATTGCCGCATATTCGTTCCTCGTATTCAATCTTCTCTGTGCGCCCTGTTTTGCGGCAATGGGCGCTATCAGACGCGAGATGAACAGCGGAAAATGGACAGCGTTTGCAATAGGATATCAGTGTATTTTCGCATATGCGGTGTCCCTGATGATATATCAGATAGGCAGAGTGTTTTCCGGCAGTATAAACCCGGCAGGGCTTGCCGCGGCACTTATAGTTGCTGCATATATGGTATATATGCTTGTACGACGCGATAAGGATACTATAAGACATTGACGGTAGGAGTGTATTCGTAAACGGGAGGGTTATAAATTATGTTAGAATGGTTTATCGGTAATATAGCTACAATAGTTATCTCACTTGTAATTGTCTGTATTCTTGCGGCTGTTATCGTATATCTGCGGCGTGAGAAGAAAAAGGGACATTCCTGCGGATGCGGATGTGACTGTGTGGGATGTACAGGGTGCGGCGAGCGCACAGGCAAATAAATCCCGATACATAGGTGTAAATATGATTGCGGACAGAACGCTTTATGAGTGCTTTCTGTCCGCGATTTTATAAATTTTGCAATTTCTAGTATTATATTGCAAAATAAGGCTTTTTGTGGTACAATATATAAAAAGTGATATTTCGATGATTGGAGATGACGGTATGAAATTGCTTCGACGGCTGTATGCACCTGATTATATGCTGAAGCCATCCCAGAAGCTTCAGGAAAGCTACTCTACCGGAGAATATTATAAAAGCTTTATTAAAGTTGCATGGCCTGCGGTCTTAGAGTCTTTTTTACTTGGACTTGTTAATTTTATAGATTCTATTATGGTGAGTACCCAAGGTGCTACGGCTGTTGCGGCGGTGGGACTTACTTCCCAGCCGAGAATGCTGTTTTATGCAATATTTTTTGCCCTCAGTGTCGGAGTTACTGCCATAGTGTCAAGGCGTAAAGGCGAAAACAACAGGGAAGACGCAAATAATTGTCTTGCCCAAGCAATATCGGCGTGTATCATCATCGGTATTGTTGTGATCGGACTTGCTATCGTTTTTGCTGAACCACTGCTCAGATTCAGTGGGGCTAAAGAGGATACGCTTCCGATGTCGGTGCCGTATTTTCGCATAGTAATGGTGGGAATGTTTTTTACCTCAATAGGTCTTATAATAAATGCAGGACAGCGAGGCTCAGGAAATACCCGCATTTCCATGACCACAAACATGACCGCTAACATCGTTAACTGCATATTCAACGCACTTCTTATAAACGGACTGTTTTTCTTTCCGAAGCTTGGTGTAACAGGTGCGGCAGTGGCTACTGCAATCGGAAATGTTGTATCATGTGCAATGTCCGTGTATTCCGTATCGCACAAAAACCGTTTTCTGCACCTTAAACCCACTATGCTCTTTAGATTCAAGGCGGAAAGCCTTAAGCTTATAGCGAAAATATCAAGCTCTGCCGCAGTGGAACAGGTATTTATGCGATTCGGATTTTTCGTTGTGGCAAAGATGGTTGCGGAGCTTAGCACAATGGAGTTTGCAACTCATACTATTTGTATGAATATCGTAAATCTATCGTTCTGCTTCGGTGACGGTCTTGGAGTTGCGGCATCGTCGCTTGTGGGACAGAATCTTGGAAAACGCCGACCGGATTATTCGATTATATACGGTAAAACGGCACAGCGCATAGGTATATGTGTATCCGTGCTTTTGATGATCTTGTTCTGGTTTGGCGGCGAGTTCCTTGTGAAGCTGTTTATGACAAAGGGTGAGCCGGAAGCTGTGAGCATAATAGAGACGGGAAAGTTTATTCTGAAGCTGCTTGCGATTATCACCCCGGCTCAGGTGTCTCAGGTGTTGTTCAGCGGATGCGTGAGAGGTGCAGGTGATACACGGTACGCCGCACTTGTAAGTCTTGTGTGTATCGCTTTTGAAAGGCCTGTACTTACATATCTTATGTGCTATGTGTTCTCCTTTGGCGTTGTGGGAGCATGGCTTGCCATGCTGGCAGACCAATATTTGCGGCTTGCATTTATGGCACACCGTTTTTCCGGAGGAAAGTGGTCAAAAGTTAAGGTTTAGAGTCAAATTTAACCGCAGTCAATGGAAATTTGAGCTATTGACTGCGGTTAAGTATACATAGAAAGAAAAAACAGAATTTTCTTAAAAATTTCAAAAACCTATTGACAAATGTGATGCGATAGTGTATAATATTGTATGTTGATTGATTGCGGCTATGTACCTGTAGCTCAGCTGGATAGAGCAACTGCCTTCTAAGCAGTAGGTCGGGGGTTCGAGTCCCTCCAGGTACGCCAAATCCCGAATTTTCTATTCGGGTTCACATAACAGCAGCGTATTGCTTCGCAGTACGTCTGCCAAAAGATGGTGGATGTAGCTCAGTTGGTTAGAGCGCCAGGTTGTGGCCCTGGAGGTCGAGGGTTCGACCCCCTTCATTCACCCCATAAAGAAAACGGTCTTTGTCCAACGGACAAAGACCGTTTTTGTGTGTATAGTCAAAAATACTGCCGCACGTCAAACGTGCGGCAGTACGCTTTTAATCAACCCATGTGTCGGTGACTTTTTTGTATTCGTCAATTTTCTTTCTGACAGCTTCAAGGCTTTCGTCATGGGCGAGAATATAAATCTTGATTTTCGGCTCTGTACCGGACGGGCGTATAACTATAACGTCGCCGCATTCGGTGACATAGTAGAGTACATTGGACGAGGGAAGTCCGGTTGATGTTATCTTGCCTGTGTCAACATCAAGAACAGTGTCGTTTAAATAGTCGCGGCGCTCAATAATGCGTCTGCCGGCAAGCTCTGTGGGGGGCGTTTCGCGAAGGTCGTTCATGAGCTTTTTCATGCGCTCAATTCCGTCAAGACCGTCCATATAGATGTTCGCAACGCCCTCATCGTAGTAACCGTAACGGTCATACAAGCCCTGCATAGCATCGCAGAGGGTCATGTCCTTGGTGCTGTAGTATGCCGCCATTTCACAAAGGAGCATAGATGCAACCACCGCATCCTTATCGCGTGCATAAGTGCCCTTAAGGTAGCCGTAGCTTTCCTCAAATCCGAAGATATAGTTGTCGTGACCGGTTTTTTCGTATTGCTTTATAACCTCGCCGATAAATTTAAAGCCGGTGAGCACATTATGAAGCTTTATATTGTGATCGGAGCATATTTTAGTTACCATATCGGTTGTAACGATGGTTTTGATGGCATAGGGGTTTTCCGGCATTCCTTTTTCTTCATAAGCTGTGATTATATAGTCAAGAAGAAGCGCGCCTACCTGATTGCCTGTCAGGCGGACAAATTTGCCGGATTTGTCGCGGGACATAATTCCAACTCTGTCGGAATCGGGGTCGGTTGCGATAATGAGATCGCTGTGTACCTTCTCCGCAAGCTTTATGCCAAGCTCAAATATCTCGAGAACCTCGGGATTGGGATATGCCACAGTGGGGAAGTTGCCGTCAAGCACCATCTGTTCGTCTACAACATCAATATGCTTAAGACCTACGCGGCGGAGCACCTCCGGCACCATTTTGTAGCCTGCACCGTGGAGCGGAGTGTATACTATCTCAAGCGAGTCCGCAACCTGCCTTATAATGCCGGGGTTCACTGCTTCGGCAATAACATTCTCTATATATGCTTCGTCAACGGAAGCCGGAATATACTTTATGATACCGTCGGCAACGGCCTTGTCAAAATCAGTGGTCTTTACATCATCGAAAATATCCGCTTCAGCTATAGATTTGGAGACAGTCGCCGCATGATCCGGCGGAAGCTGTGCTCCGTCCTCCCAATACGCCTTGTAACCGTTATACTGCTTTGGATTGTGTGAAGCGGTAATGTTGATTCCGGCGATTGTGCGAAGCTCACGTACTGCAAATGAAAGAACGGGAGTAGGACGCAAACTGTCGAAAATATGAGCGATAATACCGTTTGCCGCAAGAACACTTGCGGCTGTTTTTGCGTAAAGCTCGGAATTGTTTCTGGAATCATAGGCAATAGCCACACCGCGGTCGGCTTTGCCAAGCTGATTTATAAGGTCCGCAAGTCCCTGGGTGGCTTGTGCTACGGTGTATATGTTCATGGCATTAGTGCCTGCCATCATTGTGCCGCGAAGTCCGGCAGTGCCGAATTCCAGCGATTTTATAAAACGGAGCTTTATCTCCTCGTCATTGCCTGCAATTGCCGCAAGCTCTTTTTTTGTTGCGTCGTCTACCTTGTCCGATGTGAGCCAGCGCTCATAGTTTTCGTTGTAGTTCATAGTATACTCCATTCTTAGGGAAAAGATTTTGCCTGCCGTGTGGGGCATTATGTACCGCACATGGGCGAGATATTACTGCTCCTTGATCTCCTCAAGCGCACACGCCAGCTGATCGGGGCAGGATGTGGGCTTAAAGCCGCACTTTATGCCCTTAAGGCGCTCAATTGCATCGTCGATGAGCATTCCTTCCACAAGTGCCGCAACGCCCTGTGTATTTCCTGCACAGCCTCCGATAAATTTTACGCTTTCAACTCTGTCATCGTCAACAGAAAGCTCTATCTGGCGGGAGCAGGTGCCTTTTGTGGTATAAGTCAATGTCTTTTTCATTATATGCAGTTTCCTTTCAAATTATTTTTTATCCTCGGAGAGAGTATTATACATATGTAACATGGAAATAAAGCCGAGATAATCGGCATCCGCACCGAGAAGTCCTGTGCCAATGGAACAAGCTCTTCCGTTTGTCATTTCATGAACTGCGCGTATGCGTTCATAGATTCTGGCAGGTGCTGAGGATATTATGCTGTCGGAAATTCCTCCGAGCAGTGCTATTTTATCGTTATAACGCTTCCAAAGCAGCTCTATATTCTCAGTTATATATACGCCTGCAAGTCCGCGCTCAATAGAATTTTCGATTCCTAAAATTACATCACGTCCTGCGATAAAAATTATGGGTTTTGTATAATCCTTGGCATAGACCGTAGGATTCTTTGTGGCAAGGGCGCATACAGAATCGTGACGGTCTGCCGCGGCAAGTGCCCCTGTATCGTCGGAAAGTATTGTAAACTTAAGTCCGCTTGGAAGCTCTTTACCCATTGCGAGAATCCGGTCAATACTATTATTGTCAGCTTCTACAATGACTGTATCAGAACCGATATTATCATAAAAGGATATCAGTGTAGATACCGTGCTTTCAACATCATCCCACAGACCGCTGCCTGCGCGCCAAATGATCTGCGATACCAAATGCTGTGACGGATAAGGCTCAAAGAGCGTTGGTTTTCCCGGTTCACGGGAAAGCATACGAAGAAATTCACGATAGTTGCGCATAGTTATTCTCCTACTCTTATATGTGGATATATGCCAAGAGGCTCGTACTGAGGCATTGCAAGGGTAAGAAACAGTACAAATTCGTCAAGACCGCGGGGGTCATCTGCCCTAAAAATTATCTCATAGGAAAACTCTCCGCTGTTGTAGGTCAGCGGAATCGAGTCAACCTTGTACAGGGACAGACCGCATTCTGTAGCGGCGGATATTACTTCGCCAAGTGCTGAGCCGTTATCGCTTACAAGACTGAATTCAAAAAAGCATCCGCCCCTGTCTTCCTTTTGGGGCAGTGAGATAGATCGCTTCAGAAGGGCATAACGCGTTGTAACGCTTCCGTCAGGTGTTGTAACGTCACAGGAAAGCACCGGACTCAGCTCATACTTGTCGATAAGGCGATAAAAGCTTATAAGCTTTGCATCGCGGGAGCTGTCAAGGGGAAGCATACACATATTTGCACGCCCGTAGTATACCTCCTCGCATACCGCGGTAAAATCGGATGCATAAACTACAGACGGAGATTCCAGAACACCGGAGAAAATGCGGAATGCAGCATCTGCATATGCATTTTTGAAATATGCAATTTTGGGAGAGCGTGAGTACTTGTCATTTCCAAGCAGTCTGTCAAGCAGTTTTACACCGCGTCGCTCAAACTCTTCGGCAAGGAATTTGCAGACAGTAAGCTTGTCGGAAAACAGTATTGCATGATCTTTGAAGTAAAGATGGTGCGTAGATTCCTTTGGAATATCATTTCCAAATTCTATGCCGCTGAAAATCTGGGCGAAAATATCTGTGCGGTTTTCGTCGAAAATGGCAGAATCATCCCTTAGTATAAGCATGGCAAGATCGCGAAGCCATGCCAAACGGCGTTCATCTGACGATACATTCTCGCCTGAGAGTATCGAGAGATTGTCGCCTATTATCGAGAGATT
>CAJGCT010000043.1 GCA_904501985.1 uncultured Clostridia bacterium | reverse complement strand
ATTCATAACGTCATCATATTCAAGGACGGTTTTGCGGCGCTGGAAGTTGGTATCCTCGAGACGCTTCTGTGCGCCCTCAATAGCGTTTGAAAGAATGCCGGCGTCGATAGGCTGATTTTCCTCAAGACCAAGTCTTTCTACCATGCCCATCACACGCTCGCTTCCGAAGAGACGCATAAGGTCATCTTCAAGAGAGAGGAAAAACTTTGATTCACCGGGGTCGCCCTGACGGCCTGAACGTCCGCGGAGCTGATTGTCAATACGGCGGCTCTCGTGACGCTCCGTACCGATTATAAACAGACCGCCTGCCGCGCGTACCTTTTCTGCTTCCGGCTCAATTGCGATTTTGTGCTTTTCAAGAGACTCGTGGTACTTTTCGCGCGCTTCAAGCACGATCTCGTCAACCTCGTTTGACATACCAACAGCAAGCACAATGACGGATTCGTCGTAACCAAGCTTGCGAAGGTCGTTTTTAGCGAGAAATTCCGCGTTACCGCCAAGCATGATATCCGTACCGCGTCCTGCCATGTTGGTGGAGATGGTAACAGCACCGAGCTTACCTGCCTGTGCAACTATCTCCGCCTCTTTTTCGTGGTATTTCGCGTTAAGCACTACATGAGGAATGCCGTTCAGCTTCAGCTTCTTTGACAGCTCCTCGGATTTTTCGATGGATACAGTACCTACAAGCACAGGCTGTCCCTTTTCGTGGCAGGCCTTGATCTGCTCAACGATAGCGTTGTACTTTCCGCGTATGGTTTTGTAAACAGCATCGCTGTGGTCACGTCTTATCATAGGCTTGTTTGTGGGAACCTCCACAACGTCGAGGGAGTAAATCTCACGGAACTCGTTTTCCTCGGTGAGCGCAGTACCCGTCATACCCGACAGCTTCCTGTAAAGACGGAAGAAATTCTGGAATGTGATAGTAGCGAGAGTCTTTGACTCTTTCTGAATATCGACGTGCTCCTTTGCCTCAATTGCCTGATGGAGACCGTCGGAGTAACGGCGTCCGGGCATTACGCGTCCGGTAAATTCGTCAACTATAAGCACCTCGCCGTCCTTGACGATGTAGTTGACGTCCTTCTGCATGGAGCCGTGAGCTTTTATTGCCTGATTTATATGGTGGGAGAGGGTAGAGTTTTCGGGATCGGAGAGATTCTCAACCTCAAAATATTCCTCTGCCTTTTTGATGCCGCTTCCTGTTAAGGTAACATTCTTTGCCTTTTCGTCAACGATGTAATCGGCGTCGATGTTGTCGTCGTGTTCCTTGGAGTCAAGCTCCTTTATAACGAATTTTTTAAGGGTACGAACAAACTTGTCCGCGCGGTCATAAAGGTCTGTGGATTTCTCGCCTGCACCGGAGATGATAAGCGGAGTTCTTGCCTCGTCGATAAGTATGGAGTCAACCTCGTCGACGATTGCAAAAGCGTGTCCGCGCTGTACAAGCTGTTCCTTGTAGTTTACCATGTTGTCGCGCAGATAGTCAAAACCGAACTCGTTGTTTGTACCGTAGGTGATGTCCGCATTGTATGCGTTTTTCTTGGCTTCCTTTGTCTGGTCGTGGATGATAAGACCGGTGGTAAGACCGAGATAGCCGTACACCTTGCTCATTTCTTCGCTTCCGGTCTTGGCAAGGTATTCGTTTACGGTAACGATGTGCACGCCCTCGCCCGCAAGCGCGTTAAGATATGCCGGAAGGGTTGCAACAAGAGTCTTACCCTCACCGGTTTTCATTTCGGCAATACGTCCCTGATGGAGGATGATACCGCCGAGGAGCTGTACTCTGAATGGACGCTTGCCAAGCACACGGTCTGCCGCTTCACGGACGGTTGCAAATGCGTCAACCAGAATATCGTCAAGGGTTTCGCCATTTGCAAGTCTGTCTTTGAGTACAGCAGTCATACCGCGAAGCTCGGAATCACTCATAGCCTTATATTTATCGGTGAGCGCATCTATGCTGTCAACCATAGGCAGGAGTTTTTTGACCTGTCTCTCACTGTAAGTGCCAAATACCTTATCAAGAAGTTTCATATGTTCATCTCCGTATTATTACGAGTATTTTTGTCATTTCAAAGGTCTTTTTTGCAAAATGCGCACCAAAAACACCGCGCAAGTGCATACATATAATTAGTATACTACATTTTTCAGAAAATTGCTATAAGTAATTGTAAATTTTCAAGCGTTTTTTTATTTTATTGAAGATTTTATGCACACTTTCAAAATTACAGAGGTGATTTTACGGTTATGAGACAAAAAATGCCGCACGTTTTTGGCGTGCGGCAGGAAAATTACATTTTTGCAAGTGCCTGTTCAAGATCGGCGATAATATCGGAAACATCCTCAATACCAACGGAGAGTCTGATAAGGTCCGGAAGAACACCTGCCTCAACAAGCTGTTCATCGGTCATCTGACGGTGAGTGGTGCTTGCCGGATGTAAAAGACAAGTGCGTGCATCCGCAACGTGGGTGACTATTGCACCAAGCTTCAGGCTGTCCATGAACTTGGTAGCCGCCGCACGTCTGCCCTTGACACCGAAGGAGATAACACCGGAGGAGCCGTTTGGCAGATACTTCTCTGCAAGAGCGTGATACTTGTTTGATTCAAGTCCGGGGTAGTTTACCCATGTTACCTTGTCGGATGCTTCCAGATACTCTGCTACCGCCTGTGCGTTCTCGCAGTGACGCTTAACGCGCAGATGAAGTGTTTCAAGACCCAGATTCAGAAGAAATGCGTTCTGGGGAGACTGAATAGAACCGAGGTCACGCATAAGCTGTGCCGTTGCCTTGGTAATATATCCGCCCTTGCCGAAATCCTTGGCATAGGTTACGCCGTGGTAGGAATCGTCGGGAGTGCAGAGTCCGGGATACTTGTCTGCGTGTGCAAGCCAATCGAAATTACCCGAATCAACAATGCATCCGCCAACCGCAGTTGCATGACCGTCCATATACTTGGTGGTGGAGTGGATAACGATGTCCGCACCAAATTTGAAAGGATTGCAGTTGATGGGAGTGGGGAATGTGTTGTCGATTATCAGCGGAACGCCGTGTGCGTGAGCCTGACGGGAGAATTTCTCGATATCAAGCACGATAAGTGCAGGGTTTGCAAGAGTTTCCGCGAACACAGCCTTGGTGTTGGGCTTGAATGTTGCCGCAAGCTCTTCCTCGGTAATATCGGGGTGAACGAATGTTGCGTCGATACCCATACGCTTCATGGTAACGGCGATAAGGTTGAAGCTTCCGCCGTAGATTGCGGAGGATGCTACGATGTGGTCGCCGGCCCCAAGGATAGTGAACAGAGAGAAGAAGGTAGCCGCCTGACCGGAGGAGGTGAGCATAGCCGCCGCACCGCCTTCAAGGGCGCATATTTTAGCCGCAACCGCATCGTTGGTGGGGTTCTGGAGTCTTGTGTAGAAATATCCGCTTTCAGAGAGGTCGAAAAGACGTCCCATCTGCTCGCTGGACTCGTATTTGAAGGTGGTGGACTGATAGATGGGAAGGACGCGAGCCTCGCCGTTTCCGGGGGTGTATCCTGCCTGAACGCAGTTTGTATTTATTTTGTACGCCATTGGTAAATTACTCCTTTAGTGTTATTTGTCAATAGTAATTGAACGTGTTTCGCCGTGCCAAGCAACTGTTGCCTTCATGGCTTCGGAAACGGCACGAAGCGGAATATACGTGGTGGAGTTGATAAGTCGCGCCGGAACGAGGAGAGTTGATGTCTCGCCGTTTGTTACCATGTCATAGCTTCCTATGCGAAGGTTTATCTCGGTGGAATCATCGGTGATGATGATCTCACGGGTCTCGTTTATCCATTCAACATTTCCGCCAAGCTTTTCAACAATTGCACGGAGCGGAACAAGGGTTGTGCCCTCAACAATGACCGGCTTCTGCGCAAGCTCAAGCAGCTCGCCGTTAACGTACACGTCAGCCGCCTTTGCAAGTGACATCGTATAACTGCGCTCACCGAGAACAGCACCGTTTGCCGTTGCACGAATTGTCAGGGTGTGGTTTCCCACAGCGTATTTTGACAGGTCAACGCTTACGGTGTAGGGAAGCGTTGCGCTTGTCGCAACGGTATTTCCGTCAATAAGGTAGGTTACGGTAACATTATCCTTGCCGTAGTATATTGCCATTGTGCGAAGCTCGGTTATACCCTGTTCGGCGAGGAACACATCGGGGAGCTTTTCGTAGGTGGCATTTGCTTCATCGTCGTAGGAATTCTGAATGAACGCATCGTCCTTTACGAGATTCAGGTATGACGTCTGAAGTGCTGGATTTATATCAAGGGCGAAATAGCAGTTCTCGTTAGGCATTATCTTGTCGAAGTAAGCGATAGCCTTGATCTGAGGATATGCCATAGGCAGGTACTTGAACATCGCTGTAAGTCTGTGTATTGCCCAGGATGTGGTATCAATCTTTACAGGCTGACCGTTAAGCTTGTTCCACTGATGTGATGCGCCGGACTCAGATATGATAAATGGTTTTCTGTCGCCGTAAGTCGAGATAAGGTCTTCCATTATCTTAACCGGAATTGCCGCATCTCCGCCAAAGAAGCAGGGGAGTGCTATTCTTTCCTGCTTTGACCAATTGTCGCGTGCGTTGAAATATGTCTGGAGATACAGCGAAACTCCGATCCAGTCCACGTATTCATCGCCGGGGTAAAAATCATGCTTGTTGATGTTCCAGCCGGAAGCATAGGTGGGACTCCATACCATAGCCACGTGATCTGTGTTGGCATGAACGAGGTCAGCAACATATCTGAACGCGGCAATATAATCAGCCGGTGCACACTGTGTTGTCCATACGTCCATCTCAGCGGCGAAACGGAGGAATATGGGGGTGTCCACCTCGTTTAGCATTTCGATAACCGTGAGGATATAGTCGGTGCTTGACAGAACCTTGGTAACATCCGCGCCCTCTCCGGGGAGATTAAGTGCGAATTCCACCGCACAGCCCTCATCCGCTGCCTTTGCAATCTGAATCTTGTTAAAGGGGATTATGCTAGTGTCGCCGAAGTTCTGGTATATGAGAACAAGGGAATCACCGGTCATCTTTTCCTGTGTGCCGCCGTCATGGTTGACTCCGTAGAGGACACCCATTCTCTTTTCATTTATTGCGCCGTAGTAGGTCTGATAACCGTATGTGGTGCGGTAAAGATCAAGAACGCTTTCGTAAAGCTTTGCCTTGGTGGAGGCGATCTTTATGTTTTCGCTTCCGTCAATACCGTAGTTTGAGAGAAGCTCAAAATAGGGGATAGACTTTTCGTAAGCTTCGCCAGATGCCTCGTAGTTTCCAAGGCGATCATGAGCGTTGGCAAGCTCATAGTAACGGGAGCTTAATATGCTGACGGCGATCTCATCGGTGCGGCCTTCAAAAAGTGCGCATATCTGAGTGGCATAAGTGACAATGTCAGCATCATTTCCTGCGTTTTGTGCGGCAATATACTTGTCGTTAAGGCTCCAGAATGCCTGCGGATAAGGATTTGTGGATGCAGACATGGGAATTACCGACAGAAGAATCAGTGTGCACAGAAATATTGCAATTTTTTTCATGAGTCAGTCTCCTTTTTTGATACGTTGTTTATTTTGCAGGCTTGTAGCCGTCTTTGAGCGTTACAACGCGGTTGAATACGCCGGGATTCTTGGTGTCAACACAGAAATAACCGGTGCGGACGAATTGGAACTTGTCGCCGGGCTTTGCATCTGCAAGAGAAGGCTCGAGTTTAGCATTTTTCAAAACTGTTTTGCTGTTTTCGTTGATATAATCGGTATACTGCTTGTCCTCAGGAAGCTTTGAAGGGTCCTCTAAGGTAAGGAGGTTTTCGTAAAGGATAACTTCTGCATCTATGGTGTTGTCAGCACTCAGCCAGTGGATAGTACCCTTGATCTTGCGTCCGTCAACGGGATTTCCGTTGCCTGTTTCAAGATCGGCAGTGGCGTGAATCTCTTTAATGCTTCCGTCAGCATTTTTTACGATCTCGCCGCACTTTATGATATACGCGCCCATAAGACGAACCTCTCCGTCCGGCTTCAGACGGAAGAATTTCGGAGGTGGAACCTCGGCAAAGTCCTCGGCATCAATATAAAGCTCACGGGTGAATTTTACCTTGCGAGTGCCCATTTCGGGGTTCTGAGGATGGTTGGGAAGCTCAAATTCCTCGGTTTTGTCAGCCGGGTAGTTGTCGATTATAACCTTGATGGGATCAAGCACGGCAACGCGGCGTGGAGCTGTTTCGTTAAGCTCGTCGCGGATGCAGGCTTCAAGCAGACGAAGATCAACAAGGCTGTCGGATTTCGCAACGCCGATACGTCCGCAGAAATCAACAATGGATGCTCCGGTGTAGCCGCGGCGGCGGAGTCCGCAAAGGGTGGGCATACGGGGGTCGTCCCAGCCGTCAACCTGACCGCTCTCAACGAGTCCGCGCAGGAAACGCTTGGAGAGTACGGTATTTGTTATGTTAAGACGTGCAAATTCGATCTGACGGGGAGTGTGGGGAACACTTACGTTCTCGATTACCCAATTGTAAAGCGGACGGTGTATTTCAAATTCAAGGGAGCAAAGAGAATGGGTGATTCCCTCAAGTGCATCCTGAATGGGGTGCGCGAAGTCGTAGGTGGGATAGATGCACCACTTGTCGCCGTGACGGTGATGATGCATATGCTTGATTCTGTAGATAACGGGGTCGCGCATCCAGAAGTTTCCGGAAGCTAAGTCTATTTTTGCACGGAGGGTATATTTTCCGTCCGGGAACTCGCCGTTCTTCATGCGCTCAAACAGATCAAGGCTTTCTTCCATGGGACGGTCACGCCAAGGAGATTTTGCAGGATTCTGCAAGTCGCCGCGGTATTCATCCATCTGGTCGGCACTAAGCTCGCATACATAGGCAAGTCCCTTTTTAATAAGCTCAACGGCATATTCGTAGTCCTTGTCGAAATAGTCGGAGCCGTAGAAGAAACGGTCCTCCCAATCGAATCCCAGCCAATGAATATCTTCCTTGATGGCGTCAACGTACTCGGTATCTTCCTTGGCAGGATTGGTGTCGTCCATACGAAGATTGCACATACCGCCGTACTTTTTCGCTGTTCCGAAGTCGATTGCAAGCGCCTTGCAGTGACCTATGTGGAGGTATCCGTTAGGCTCGGGCGGAAAACGTGTGTGGACTGTTGTTACCTTACCCTCGGCAAGGTCTTCGTTTATAAATTCTTCGATAAAGTTTGAAGCTTCGATAGCCATTTTTGTGTCTCCTTAATATCTATTTTGTGTGCTATGCACCGAGGACGGTAATCATAGCGTTTATTCTTGAAAGTGTCTTTTCTTTTCCGATTATCTGCATTACCGTGTAGAGATCGGGAGCGTTCATTTTGCCTGTCACGGCAACGCGGATGAACATACTGATATCGGCAACACTGCCCTTGAATGCGGTGGGATCGGCTTTGTACGCCTTCATATCGGAGGCATAGCCAAGCTGGTCGGCAATTGCCTTTACCTTGTCGAACCATACGTTCATATCGTCAGCTTCATCATAGGTTGAGGTGAATTTTTCAAGAGCGGACTTTATATCAGTCTTCATGAAGTTTTCGGGGTATGCATCTTCTATAGCATAAAAAGCATCGTAGAAGAAGCCCATGTACGGCTTGGCATCCGCCCATGTGGAAAGGTCCTTTCTCGGCTTCTTTCCGCCTCTTCCGATAGCGAATATCTTTTCGGCAAATGCAGGATCTGCCGCAAGCACCTTGCCGAAAGCCGGATCAAATTCCAGTGCCCATTCGGTAACTTTCTTTGTAACATCCTCGGCACTCATACGGGATATGACATTCTTTGATACATCATTAAGCTTGTCAAAATCAAAGAGGCATCCGGAGGTGGACATTTTCTTGATGTTGAATGGGAAGTCGGTGTAAGGCTTGTCCGGATTCTGGGCGTGCCATTCCTCGTAGTTGGAGTTAAGGAGTGTCATGATATACTCGCACACCGCCTCAGGGCAGTACCCCATACGGGTGTAGTCGTCCATGTTCGCGCCCATGTCACGCTTGGAAAGCTTCTTTTTGTTGCCTGCTTCGTCAAGCTTCATTATTTGTGCTATGTGCATATACTTGGGGAGTCTGAATCCGAGATAACGGAACAGCATAATGTGCTTGGGAAGGCTGGGGAGCCATTCTTCGCCTCGGATTACGTGGGTAGTGCCCATGAGATGATCGTCCACGGCATGAGCAAAGTGATATGTTGGGATGCCGTCGGATTTCAAGAGCACAAAGTCCTCGTCATTTTCGGGAACCTCGATGTTGCCCTTAATAAGATCGGTGAATTTTGTTTTCTTTTCGGGATCACCGTCAGCAAGGATGCGTACAACAAAGAGATGACCTGCCGTTATGTGCTCCTCGGCTTCTTCAATTGTAAAGTTGCGGCGAGCCAGCATTTCAGCGCGTCTTGCTTCGGCTTCTGCCTGCCAATCGGTGTTTTTCAGCTCTTCTTTCTTGTTTACCTGCGCAAGCTCCTCAAGCTCTTCTTCGGTGGTGAAGCAGGGGTATGCTTTTCCCTCGCGGATAAGCTGTTTTGCATAGGTCTGATATATTTCACCGCGCATACTCTGCTTGTAAGGACCGTATGCTCCGTGATCGGAGATCTTGCCGGATTCATCCAGAATAGCGCCCTCGTCGAAATTGATTCCGTATGTGGAAAGGGTCTTTATAAGTCCCTCGGCCGCACCCTCAACCTCACGTTTTGCATCGGTGTCCTCGATGCGAAGAATAAACACGCCGCCGCTCTGGTGAGCAAGTCTTTCGCCTACTGTGGAGGGGAAAAGTCCGCCGAAGTGAACAAATCCGGTGGGGCTGGGTGCAAAACGTGTTACTTTTGCGCCTTCCGGAAGATTTCGTGCAGGAAAGCGTGCTTCCATATCTTCGGGAAGCGTTTTTATATTGGGGAAAAGAAGCTCGGCTAAATAGTTGTTGTCCATATTTTTAATTCCTTTCGTAAGAGCTTTTATGTTAAATGCTTTATATATACGTTTGTGGCGCGCTCCCGTGAGAGCGTTGTGGTGGAGCCGTGACCGGGGAAGAGCTTGTAATCTCCCTCAAGGTCTGAAAGCCTTTTTAGTGAATCCTTTATTGTCATTTCATCGCCGCCGTAAAGGTCACACCGACCGATGCCGCCGGAAAACAGCGTATCTCCGGTTAAAATGATTCCGTCTGCCTTGTAGCATACCGAGCCCATTGTGTGACCTGGAGTATGCATCACCGTGAGTGCGGTGTTGCCAAGCTCAAGCGTATCTCCGTCCGTAAGGAGTATTTCCGCAGGCTTGCATCCAACATGGATTCCTGCGAACTGTGCCATATAGGTGAGATTGGGGTCGAGAATCGAATCGGCGTCATGGGCGTGCAGGGCGAGTGGGGCACCGGTCGCCTCGCGAAGTGCTTCGAGGGACAGCATATGGTCAAAATGTGCATGAGTCAGGAGGATATATTTTACTTTGATTCCGTCCGCCTCACACCGCGATAAAATCTTGTTATGGCATTCCTCGCCGCCGGGGTCAACCACGGCACCGGTGCGAGTATCCTCGTCGTATACAATAAGGCAGTTAACGCGCATTGTGCCAAGCGGCAAAACTAAAACTCTCATAAATTCCGACATCCGCCCTTAATTAAAGTGTACAAAATATTATACCATCCTACATTATACCACATTTGACCTCGCTTGTCTATATTTACAGAAGAATTTCTGTAAAATTTTCTTGTGACAATATTCGCGCAAATAGTTGCTTTTTTTGTGTGGATTGCACATTTTTAAGGACAGCTCAAAAAAAGTCGATTTTGTTTGCGAATTTATTACGGCGACAGGCGTTATTTTGTAAAACTTTTTTAGAAAGGATTGAAATATCTGAGCGATTATGATATAATATCTACGGTTTTGCGAAAATGTACTGCATGGCATTTTTTGCCTCATAGTATTTAAAAAAGGGTAATGAAAGGAATAATTACGATAATGAGAAAAAGTGCAATATCATTATTACTTACAGCGGCTTTGTTTGCGGCATCTGCTTGCAATGCGAATATTGGCGATGAGCTGAGAGCAGGAACTGCGGCATCTACCGAGAACATAACTGTGAACGGCGCTATGATGAGCTACTATTATAACGATGTTTACAATACATTTGTGGACTACTACGGAAGCTATGTTGAGTATTTCGGACTTGATACCGAAAAATCCCTGCGCGATCAGAGGAGCGAGGATAATCAGAGCTGGTATGACTATTTTATGGGCGGTGCCAAGCTTGTGGTGGAGGATATCCTTATTCTTAATGAAGCTGCGGCGGCAAGCGGCGTTTCGCTTAGCGACGCGGAAAAGGCGGCGATTAAAAGCCGCTCCGACAGAATGGATACCGGTCTCTACGGCGACGGCATAACAAAAGAAGATATTAACGATGCCAAGCTCCTTGAGGCTCTTGCATACAAGTATCAGTTTATGAAAAAAGCGGAGTTTGTGCCCGATGCTGACGTACTTCGTGCCGTGAGGGACGAGAATGCCAATAAATACAGGTATGTGGATTATTGCTCCTTTGAGATATACTACGCAAAGGACGGACAAAGCTCCAAGGGAACATTTACCGAGAGCCGTGCGGCAGAGCTTGCAAATGAGCTTGCACGCTCGTCCGACAAAGCGGAGTTTGAAAAGACCGCAGAAAAAATACTTCTTGCGGAAGATTCCAAAATGAGCGAGAAAGACATCGAGGCGAAGCTTTCGAAGCTTGAAACCAAAGGTGCGCTGTTTGAAGAAAACAGTAAGGTGTCCGAGTGGGCATTTGGCGAGGATTCCAAAGACACGCTGGTGCTTTCCGATCCGTCAAAGACCATGTATACCGTATATCTGCGCACATCCGAGCCGTATTACAATGAGGCGAAGACGGTAAATGTCCGCCATGTACTGCTTTCCGAGGAAAATTGGGGAAGCTGTGATGAGACAAGGGCAAAGGCAGAGGAGCTTTTTGAAAAGTTTACTAAGAATGGCGGCAATGCCGAGACTCTGGGACTGCTTGCGCTTGAGTATTCCGCTGATGAGAGCACCTATTACAATGGCGGACTTTATGAAAATCTCACCGAGGGAAGAACAGTTGAAGCGTTTAATGATTGGTGTTTTGACCCTGCACGAAAGGCAGGCGATGCGGAGATCATCGAAAGTGAGTACGGATGGCATCTGATGTTTTTCGAGGGAGAGGGACTTCCCGTTTGGCAGACAGAGGCCGCAGAGGGCATAACCTCGGAGGCACTCAGTCAATACCTTGCAGAAATAACGGAAGCATACAAGGTCACATTCTATGATGATGTGATATATTCTATTCCCGACTGATATACTAAAAGCGATGACGCGCTGATGCGATTTTCAGCGCGTCATTATTTTTTGCTTTTTCAGATATCCTATATCACAGGGAGAGACTGAGCCTGTCAGCATCAGAAGAAGAACGTATATCCCCACCGAAACAGCTCCCCCGACGATCAGCGCAGCCCATGTACAGGGGAGTTTGAAAATTCCGGAAAGTCTCAGAAGCAAGAAAGCTCCGGACGCACAAATTATGGGTTTTATGAGAAGCTTTCGGATATTGACTTCGAATGGGCAGGTTTTGTAAAGCTTATGTATACTGAGGGAAGCGTTCATGATCTCCGCCGCATACAGAGTTACAATGTATCCGTATATGCCTATTCGCGGACAGAGAAACCATACAAGAAATGTGCACAGCGCGGCATCCGCGATATTTATTTTCATGCAGTAAAGCTGTTCTCCAAGTCCCTTCAGCATGGCGTCAACCGCATGGTCGAGGTACATTACGGGAATCAGCGGTGCCATTATTCCGATAAATCTTCCGGCTTCGTTATTTGCATATATCAGCATACCGAGTTCATCAGAAAAAACGGTCATTACATATGCGCATCCGATAGAAAAAATAAGTGTAAGCCGCAGGGAGCGAGTTACCATACTGCGAAGCCGTACTGTATCGCCCTCTGCATCGGACTGTGCAAATTCCGGCACTAAAAGTCCGGTGAACGAATAGAGAAGTGCCGTCGGAAACATTATAACAGGAATTACCATGCCGCAAAGTACACCGTATGCCGCCATAGCCGTATTGGCTGTAAGCGGATTTTTTTCAAGACCGCGTGGAATCAGGATGTGTTCGACGGTGGTGAGCGCGGATCTTATAAGTGCGGCGCCTGCAACAGGGAGAGTTATTCCGAAAAGCTCATATGTAAGCTTTTTGCTGTCTTTTTTTGAAACACTGCCGGATTTTTTCTTTTGTCTGTCTGCAAGATACAGGGTAAGTGCCATAAGAAATGAAGCTATCTCCGCCAGCGCACCGCCGCCGACTATTGCCATGCAGGCATATTCGATTCCGTCGGGGACGATGTATAGGAGTGCAAATGCGGTTATGAAAAATTTGAAAAGCTGTTCGAATATCTGCACCGCGGCACTTTTTGATACTTTCCTCACCGCGGTAAAATATCCGTGAAGCACATTAGAGGCTGCAATAAACGGCAGACTCAGCGCAAGAAGCCGCAAAGAGAGGGTACAGCGTATATCGGAAAGCCAAACCGAAGCTACATATTCCGCTCCAAAAAACAAAAGAGTGCACGCCAAAGTGCCGCAGACAACGGAATAAGCAAGACACTTTTTCAGCGATGCGTTCAGTGCGGCAGCATCGTTTCTTCCAAGCGCCTCGGCGCACATTCTTGTGGAAGCCAGGTTCACACCTGCCGCCGCCGCAGTGATGGCAAGTCCGTAAACGCTCATAATAAGCGTAAACAGTCCCATGCCGTCAGCTCCAAGCACTCTTGAAACAAATGCACCGAATCCTACTCCAAGACCGCGCAAAAATAAAGAGGTTGCGCCGAGTATTACGCCGTTAACCATAAATCTCCGCAGCTTTTGCACAACATACCCTCCGTGACAAAACAATTTTAGTAATATATATTTAATTTGCCGCGTAAACATTACTTTTGGTTGTACAAATGCTATAAAGCTTTATATTTTCAAAAAATTAACAATAATTTTTCGGATTTTTTTGCCGAAATATATTGCAAAATGAAAAATATTGTAGTATAATGAAAAAGTACATTTTAGCACGTTAATATGTGTGAATTTTATAACAAAAGAGGTATGTATAATGGCACTTAAGAATTCTTATCTCGCAAGTGTTTACGAGAATGTGTGCAAGAGAAACCCCGGCGAGACCGAGTTTCATCAGACTGTAGAAGAGGTTCTTGAATCTCTTGAGCCTGTTGCAGAAAAGCGCCCCGATCTTATTGAGGCAGGTGTATTTGAGCGTATGGTAGAGCCTGAGCGTCAGATTCAGTTCAGAGTAAGCTGGGTTGACGACAACGGCAAGGTTCAGGTAAACCGCGGATACCGTGTACAGTTCAACTCCGCTATCGGTCCTTACAAGGGCGGTCTTCGCTTCCATCCCACAGTTAACGCTTCCATCATGAAGTTCCTCGGCTTCGAGCAGACCTTCAAGAACTCTCTTACCGGTCTTCCCATGGGCGGCGGTAAGGGCGGCTCCGACTTCGATCCTACCGGCAAGTCCGACGGAGAGGTTATGCGCTTCTGCCAGAGCTTTAT
>CAJGCT010000042.1 GCA_904501985.1 uncultured Clostridia bacterium | reverse complement strand
CAAAAAAGATATCTTAAATAGTATTATGTATGAATTTGAACTCTCACAGTTTTTAGTGAAATCGTTCGCTTGCGCTCACGGTGAAATAATCCACTCCGTGAATTGTGTAATTTGATGCTATGCATCAAGTGAAATTAAATCCACCCACTCGCCGTCGAGGCGAATTTCACACGCCGCAGGCGTATTTCACATTGCGAAGCAATATTTTACCCACCCGATAGGGTGGATTTAGTTGAAAACGACAGATTCCTGTCGGAATCTGTCGTTTTCTGGTGGGAGCGGGTGGATTCGGACCACCGAAGTCACTGACAACAGATTTACAGTCTGCCCCCTTTGGCCGCTCGGGAACGCTCCCAAATATTAAGGCTGTGTGTTAACACAACATTAGTATTATACCACAGCAAAAACATTTTGTCAATAGGTTTTTGAAATATTTTCCGAATTATTGCGTTTTGCCGCAATTTGCGGTAAAACGTGCATAGCTGTGCACGTATTTTCTCCCGTAACGACGAATAAAAGCGGTATATTTGGGATGGCGGCGGCGTCATGTGTAGGATATAATATAAAAAAACGTTAGGGGGGGTAAAAGCTGCTATGGAAATAGATGTTTCTGCCGTGATCACTTCTTTTCTCGGCGTTATCGGCGCATCGTCCGTCATAAGCGGTCTCATTCTCCGCCGCATCGACAAGCTTGAACGTGGGCTTGAGCGGCGCGAGCGTGACCGTGTGGAAGAAAATCTTGCGCGCGGTGAGGTGATACACTGCGCAGGCAAGCTTGCCGAGGCAAACACGGTTGCACTGCGTGTTGTAACCTCGGAGGAGGTATGCGAGGATGAGCTTGCGGCACTTAGACGCGCCGCAGACAAGCTTGAGCATTTCACAAGAGAAAAGTCCGCCGTATATCTTCACGCTGACCATATCCGTGTAGGTTAGGTACACAAAATACTCAATTATAAGGAAGGAAAATCAATGGCACTTTTCGGTATGGATGTTTCCATATATCAAAAAAACCTGAATTATCTTGCAATAAAGACAGCCGGCGTCCACTTTGCTATGGTGAAAGCCAGCCAAGGGCATTCCGTGAACGGCAAGGCATATCTTTTTGGGGACAAAATGTTTGAAACCCACATAAACGGCTTCACAAAGGTTGGCATTCCCGTTGGAGCGTATCATTTTTTGACCGCGAGCAATCTCACGGAAGCCTACAGGGAGGCGGATTTCTTTTTGGAGACGGTGAAGCCCCTGCGTGACAAGATAGAGCTGTTTCTCGCCTGCGATGCGGAGAACTACAACAACAAATATCTGAAAGGCTTGAGCCGCGCGCAGCTTACCGCTATTATAAACGCATTCTGCGGCAGAGTGGAAGCCGCAGGATTCAAGGCGTGTCACTACACCAACACCGACCACATAGCACGCTTCATTAACCTTGACAAGATAGACTATCCCGTATGGCAGGCTCACTACATGAAGGACGGCGTAGTCTGCCGACCAAATGATGCCGGCAAGCGTCTTGCTATCCACCAATACAGAAACGACGGACCGATCCCCGGTGTTGCGGGACTGTATGATCTTAATTTCGGATACGCCCCACTTGCGAGGCTTATTGTGGGTGCACGGGCATCCATTATGGATGTGACCCTCGATTACATAGAGAAATATCCTACAGGCGATGAAATTTTACTACAGCTTGCAAGGGCACTTGCCGAAAGAAGGTTTAACCCTTCAAGAAACACCACCCATGAACATCTTGTGAGCTTTGTTCGCGGCAACGCGGCACTCACAACGGATCAGGCGGCGTATCTTAACGCCTACAGGTGGTCTGAGGACCTTTTCCGCAAGCTTTATCTTGGTATGCTTGCTGTAAAAAAGGTATAAAGTCTGAAAAACGGATCGTTTTTCAGACTTTACTGTAAAAAAGGATGGTCACAATTATGAGATTTTTAAAAAAGCTGCTTATCGGCGTTTACGTTTATCTTGCCCTGTTTTCTGCGGCAAGTCTTATAATCTTTGCTGTATGTCAGACTGAGCCTACCGCTCTCATAACCTGCGTTTTTGGTGTGGCAGGAATCGAGAGTATGCTCGGGGCGATCATAAAGGCATCCGAAGCAAAAAAACAAAACAGGAAGGAGGTTACCGAAAATGGAGCTGATATTTGCTAACATTGACTTGATACTCTGCGCTCTTGTGATACTGATTGCCGCGGTGATTTTCGCAAGACGCGGTCAGATCCAGCTTCTCCGAGAGCTTATCTTATCCCTTTCCGACACCACCGCTCCCGCAGAGCTTTACGAAAGGCTTCCGAGTGTTACCAAAATGCTTGTATCAAGCAAGACTCTGTCGAAAATCGCAGACGAGGTTAAGGAGTAGGTGAGGGTACAGGGGGCGGTCTCTTTGCGGCGCGCATACAAAAACAAACGTCCACAGCCGCGGTTTTCGCCCCCATTCGTTTCCCCGAAGCCGCGGCACGCGGCGAAGAATTTTTATTCGCTCCTGAGCGCGATAACCGGGTCTTTCTTTGCCGCGACCCTTGCCGGAATAAGTCCTGCCACAAAGGTGAGAAGCATACTTATGGCAACAAGTATCACCGCGCCGACGATGGGAAGCTGTGCCACGCCCGAAATATCGGTAATGGCTTTGATTACAATATTTATCGGTATGCACAGAAGAAGCGTTGCTCCGATTCCGATCATTCCGGAGGTAAATCCAACAATCAGCGTTTCCGCGTTGAATACCCGTGCCACGTCGCGCTTCGATGCACCCACGGCGCGGAGGATGCCGATCTCCTTGGTGCGCTCAAGCACCGATATATAGGTGATTATTCCGATCATAATAGACGATACCACAAGCGAGATCGCCACAAACGCGATAAGAACGTAGCTTATGGCGTTTATGATGGTGGTCACCGAGGACAGCATGATTCCGATATAATCGGTATAGCCGATACGGGACGATTCATCCCGTGTGCTGTTGTATTCCTCTATTTTATCGGAAATAAGCTCCTTTGAATCAAAATCCTTCGGATAAATCTGAATTGTTGACGGCTTTGCAAGGTCAGATACACCAAGGAGCATAAGATTGCCCTCAAAGGTGGCATCGGTGGTGCGCTCGGCAAGCGCTTTTTCAAACATTGCCGCGATTTGCTCGTCAGGCATACCTGCGCCTTTCATCTGCGCTATAGTTTGACCCACGGCCGCCTGTTCTTCGGCTGGAAGTGCCGCAATATACGCCTGAATCTGCTCCATTGTAAGGGGAGCACTGTCCTCATCCTTAGGGAACGGCAGTCCCGTGAATATGTCAGTTTCGGGACTGTTTTTTTGCTCGTTTACGATCTCGCTCCCGTTTATCTCGCCGATAAGATGCTCCATGAGAGAGGGGAGATATCCCACAGTGCCTGTGGCACTTGCGGCGGTCACGTCCTCGGACGGACGGATGATTCCTACAACCCGAAGCTTCCTCTCATCGGTGAGCAGGGAGCGGATATAGATTTCGTCCTCTGAACGGTCCTGCCATGTATCGCCGTCACGCCCAAATTTGTCGGAGCTTGGAATAAGATAATATTCAAGGGCGAGAAGCTCATCATAGCTGTAGCTGGTGGCGGCATCTTGTGTAAATTCGCCGTCCATAAGCTCGCCCATCATGCCCTCAAGGGTGGACTGATCCTTAAGACCCAGAGAAAACAGCGCCATGTCCGCAATTTCGTTGTTCTTATTTACAATAATAACGATTTCGTTCCATTTTTCGGGCATACGGCCTGCGATAACGTCGTATTGGTCAAGAAGCAGAGCTTTGTTGTCGATAAGCTCATCCCACACCTCAATTCCGCCGCTCCCGCCCATGGAGACCGCCATTTCCGACATTTCGGTGAGCTGTGTCATGCCTGCGCTGTCAAAAACGGTGGACGGGCAAACCTGGACAAGCTCCTCGCCGCGACCGTAGTCCGCAAGGGTGTAGACGTTAAGCGGCGTTGTGTAACCGTACTTTATATCGCTGGTAAGTGCCGCAAAGCCGTTCTTTTCGTCGTCAAGGTATTCCTTGAACGCCGCAAGGTCGTTGTGCGTGACCTCGCTCATCATAACGGAGAGCATATCTCCCATAACGTCGCTTGAATATACGAATCCGTCCTCGTGCGGAGCTTCGGACTCCTTCTGTCCCATAAAGCTTTCCATCATTGAGGTCATGTCAACGGTCTGGGATTCTATAAGGATGGGGTAGCTTGAGAGGGTATTTTCCTCCACGTCGTTTATATACAGGGTTATGCCGTTTGAGATGGACAGGATCAGCGCGATACCGATGATACCGATGCTTCCGGCAAAGGCGGTGAGAAAGGTGCGGCCCTTTTTGGTCATAAGGTTGTTAAGTGACAGGGAGAGAGCGGTGAAGAATGACATTGAGCGTGTGGTGTCACGCTTTTTTTCTGGAGTCTCTGCCACTTCACCGTCAAAGGGAGCGGTGTCGGATATCACCTTGCCGTCAAGAAGCTTAATAATACGGCTTGAATAGGTTTCGGCAATCTCCGGATTGTGTGTTACCATGATTATGAGCTTTTGGTTTGATATCTTTTTAAGTATATCCATGACCTGTATGCCCGTGTCGGAATCAAGAGCACCTGTCGGCTCATCGGCAAGGAGAATATCGGGGTCGTTCACAAGGGCACGCGCAATGGCGACTCTCTGCATCTGACCGCCGGACATCTGAGCCGGCTTTTTATGAAGCTGGTCGCCAAGTCCCACGGATTCAAGTGCTTCCGTGGCACGGCGGCGGCGTTCTTCCTTAGAAACGCCGGAAAGAGTGAGCGCAAGCTCCACATTTGCAAGGACGGTCTGGTGGGGGATAAGGTTGTAGCTTTGGAAAACAAAGCCTATTTTGTGGTTTCTGTAGGCGTCCCAATCGGAGTCGGTGAAATCCTTTGTGGACGTTCCGCCGATAACAAGGTCGCCGGAGGTGTAGCTGTCAAGACCGCCGATGATGTTGAGAAGCGTAGTCTTACCGCATCCCGACGGACCGAGGATTGACACAAATTCGTGGTCGCGGAAATTAAGTGAAACACCGGAAAGTGCGTTCACCGAGGTGTCGCCGCAGGGGTAATCCTTTGTAATGTTTTTGAGCGTTAGCATTCTTTGCCGATTCTCCTTTGATAACAGTTATGAAAGTATCCGTAAAATCAAAATAACAGAGCAGATTTTACCATATAAATGTTACAGTGCTATTAAAAAAATTCCCATGATATATTTTTTTACAATTTAACCGTAGAAAATTCATCAGATATGTGATAAAATAATATTGACAAATATTTGTCAATCAAATATTCAATAACCAAAGGAGACGCATTATGGCTAACAGAATTATTTTGAACGAAACATCCTATTTCGGAGCAGGCTCGCGCGAGAACATCGCCGCTGAGGCAAAGGCACGCGGATTCAAGAAGGCACTGTTTGTAACAGACAAGGACCTTATGAAATTCGGTGTTGCCGCAAAGGTTACCGAGATACTTGACCGCGAGGGTCTTGCATATGAGATTCTTGACGATGTAAAGGCTAACCCCACAATCGAAAATGTACAGAACGGCGTTGCACGCTTCAAGGCGGCAGGCGCGGATTATCTTATCGCAGTGGGCGGCGGCTCTGTAATGGATACCGCAAAGGCTATCGGTATTATCATAAACAACCCTGAGTTTGCCGATGTGCGCTCTCTTGAGGGCGTTGCTCCTACAAAGAATAAGTGCGTGACCATTCTTGCGGCTCCTACCACCGCAGGTACTGCGGCTGAGGTAACAATAAACTACGTTATCACCGACACAGAGAAGAAGCGCAAATTCGTTTGCGTTGACCCCCACGATATTCCCATGGTTGCGGTTATCGACTCCGAGCTTATGGCTTCCATGCCTAAGGGTCTCACCGCGGCAACGGGCATGGATGCGCTGACCCACGCAATCGAGGGATACATTACCGCAGGCGCATGGGAAATGTCCGATATGTTTGAGATTAAGGCTATCGAGATAATCGCGAAGAATCTCCGCGCGGCAGTAAACGGCTGTCCCGAGGGACGTGAGGGCATGGCACTCGGACAGTACATTGCCGGCATGGGCTTCTCCAATGTTGGTCTTGGAATCGTTCACTCCATGGCACATCCTCTCGGCGCGGTATACGACACCCCCCACGGTGTTGCAAACGCTATCATTCTCCCCTCTGTTATGGAATACAACGCTGATGCAACAGGCGAGAAGTACCGTGATATCGCGGCGGCAATGGGCGTTGAGGGCGCGTACGCAATGAGCCTTGAGGATGCACGCCGTGCGGCAGTTGAGGCTGTACGCAAGCTGTCCGCGGATGTAGGTATTCCTGCAACCCTTTCCGAGGTTGGCGTAAAGGCTGAGGATATTGATTTCCTTGCAGACTCCGCAATGGCAGACGCCTGCACCCCCGGCAACCCCAAGGCACCCACCAAGGAAGATATCGTTGCGCTTTACAAGTCTATGATGTAATCGGCGCGGCTGATGCATAGGTGAAAACAAAAACAGGAGGAAGCAATTTTGCTTCCTCCTGTTTTTGCTATATTTAGAGAAACTTCTCAATACCGCTGGATTTTGCGTCGTTGTAACCCATTTCATAGAGTGCCGACAGCTTGGCTTTATCCTTTTCTATTCGCCCGAACCCTGCCGGTGCTGACGGGCGTATAACAAATACGCGCCCCTCTTTTACTCCGGCTTCCACTGCGGCAAGAGATTCGTTGTAATTCTCGTGGCGGTGGGCGTTTGCCGCTACAAATTCGGGGTATTTTTTGTACCGAAGCTTCAGTGCCTTAAGGCTTGACACAGGCTTTTTCACAAACCCCTCAGGCTGTGTCAGGACTACCACCGTGCGGTCATTTTCGCGCAGCGCGTGGCGCACCGGAATGGAATCACAGCATCCGCCGTCAAGAAACAGTCCCTTTTCTGTTTTTACCACCTTGCTGAGCAGGGGAAGGGAGCTTGATGCGCGGACATATATCATATCCTTTTTTGCATCCTTTATTTCTATATATTCAGCCTTGCCCGTTTTGATGTTGGCACACACCGCCACAAGCTTCATGTCGCTTTTGTTAAACGCCTCATAATCGAATGAGTCGAGCTTTTGAGGTATAGTTTCGTATATGAATTTCGCGCCGAACAGGTCGCCTGTGAGAATAAGGCTCTTCACACTGCAATAACGCCAATCGTCAAGATATTCCATGCCGACGCGCACAGCTCTGCCGCGCTGATTTGATATATAGCTCATTGAGTGTCCTGCGCCTGCGGAAACACCGTAGACCGTGGGGAATTTTATGCCTGCATCCATGAAATAGTCAAGCACGCCGCAGGTGTATATTCCGCGCATTCCGCCGCCTTCAAGAACGAGAGATGTGCTCATAGTTTTCTCCTTTTTATTTTGCGAGATTCTGCCGTACTACCTCAAAGCCGGCAATGCTTGCCGCGGATGCCGCGGAAAGAGCGGCAGGGAAGTCTCTGCCGTAGTCAAGCCGCACCACACAGTCGGCGGCATCAAGTATGTCACGTGCAAGTCCCCGTTTTTCGCCGCCCACCGCCAAAAACAGCGGCTTTTTAAGGTCAGCCTCGTATATTGAGATGGAGTTTTTCATGTCACAGCACACTACCTTCACCGAATGCTTTTTCATAAGCTCTGCGGCAGCTTTGGGGGAGTCGCATATGTAGGTGTCGCACAGCTCAGACGCACCTGCCGATGCACGGCAGACGATTCCGGCGGCACTCATCCAATTCCTCGGTGAGAGTATGACAGCCGATATGCCTGCGGCATAAAGTGAGCGCAGTGCATATCCGAAATTGTAGGGGTCTTCAATACCCTCTATCATAACGAAGAATCGCTCCGATTGGGGGACGGCTGTGACAGCTTCCTCGGATAGCGTGGGTATTGTGCGCGCGGTGGCTTCAAGAAGAAGTCCGCCGTGGGATGCACCGAGTGACATTTTGTCAATCTCCGCATCGGGGAGAGTTACTATAGGAAAATCATACTTGTAGGACATTGCCTTTATATAGGAAAGCTCCTTTGCGCGAGCCTTTATTCGGCTCTCAGCCGCGAGAACACGCAGAATACGCCTGTCGGACTTTCCAGATTCCATGGCGGCAATGACCGCTCTTATTGAGGTCATTCCCTCAAAGATAAGATTCTCTCTAATTGACAGCTTGTCTGCCTCTCTCATCGAAGCTCTCTCCGTACCTCTGCCGCCTTACCGCAGGAATAAGCTCCCTCGGAGCAAGCGCCGTAGAGGCAGGACGGACCTGCGCGACCGAACAGCAGGGGACATACTGCGCGTACTTCCTTTAACATAGCGATAGCAAGCTCGCGAATCTCCCACTGTGCGCGAGTGCAGCAGCGCAGACGGAAGAAATTGTGAAGTGAGCGCACGTTCATTGTCATAATGATTCTTGTGTCGCAGGCGTTTGGAAGCACGAAGCGTGCATCCTCGTTTGCCTTTTTCTCGGCGGCGCGCTTTGCCTCAGCCTCAGGCATACCTGCGGCGAGATTTGCCGTAAGGTGTCGGGCGGCAAGCTTCTCGCGAAGGCTCTCGTAATGCTTTGCATCCTCCTCCATAGCGGCGATAAACTCCTCCCTTGCTTCGGGCAGGGCATCTATCTCCGGGGGGATTATGTAGGAAAAGTCACACTTTGAAACATAACGCTGACTCTGCACGGAGAAAGAGGCTATGCGGTGACGTGTTATCTGAGCAAGGAGTGCACGGGACACGCCCTCGATTCCGAAGGTGAAGCTTGCGTGCTCAACGGGGGACTCGTGACCGAGGTCCTCAAGCATTTTAAGGAAGCTTTCCACCTTTTCGGGAGTGAGATTGTCCATGAGGGTGTCTATATCGCTCTTTGCGTAGCAGAGCTTTGCCGCCGCCGCGATGGTCTTTTCGGCGTCGGGGGTGTAAGTAAGAAGCTTTACGTTCATTTTGTTACTCCTTTTAAGCTATCGTTTTTATGTTTGCCCGAAAGTCTGAATGCTATTACCCCCATGAGAAACCTCGGAAGCTTCATCATGCGTCCGATACGGGACGGCTGGCACATAAGGCGGTAAAACCATTCAAGCCCAAGCTTTATAAAGATTTCCGGTGCACGCTTCACGTTTCCGCTGTAGCCGTCAAGGCTTCCGCCAAGGGCAAGGCACAGCTTAACGGATGTGAGCCGCTGGCGGTTTTCAAGCACCCATTTTTCCTGTACGGGAACACCGAGACACACGTAGAGTATGTCGGGAGCGGCGGCATTGATGATATCAATGACACGGTCGTTCTCCTCGCCCTCTTTTTTGAAATATCCGTCGTGTGTGCCAACGATATTAACGTGAGGGTAGGTTTCGAGAAGCTTATTTCGTGCCGCCTCGGCAATTCCCGGCTTTCCGCCAAGGAAAAATATCCTTGCACCGCTCTCGTTTGAGTGCTTTATCATTTCAAGTCCCAATTCAAAGCCGGCGCATTTTGCCCTCAGCGGGCGTCCGAGTATTTTTGAAGCGTAAATGACACCGATTCCGTCGGGAGTCACAAGGTCAGCTCCGTTTATGACGGAGTAGAGTGATTCATCCTCAACGCAGGACTGTATTATCTCGCTGTTTGGTGTGAATACCGCCCTTGGGACAGCGTTTTCCTCACAGAGGAACTCCTTACATATCTCCGCCGCACCGGAAAGTGTCACATCGTGGACACTCACGCCGCGTATGATTATTTTTTTTGTATTTTCGTAGAGCATTATTACAATATCCTTGATTTTTTATTCATTAAATGATATTATACCACAATTTCAGAAAATTTGCAAGAACAATTTTCTGCACAGAAGCCAAGGCAAACAGAAACGCTTACAATATAGCAAAAAATGTCAGAAAAACACAAAAATCAGCTCCGTTCATATGACGGTAACAATTTTATAGTATACTGTTAAGAAGATATTTTGTCAAAGGGAGGCGGCAGCGTGAAAATAAATATTTCCGTAAGAGAGCTTATCAGCTTCGTTATGCGTTCCGGCAGTATGGACAGGCCCCGTGCAAGCTATGCAAGGCTGAGAGCCGGCACGAAGATACACAAGCTCATACAAAGCCGCGGCGGCGACGGTTATATGGCCGAAGTGCCCCTTTCCTGCGATATCGAATATGAAGATGTGATTTTCTCCGTCTCCGGACGTGCCGACGGCATCATCTCCGACGAGAGGGGATACACCGTCGACGAGATAAAGTCCATATCGCGCTCACCCTCGGGTATATCCCCCGAAGATTATCCGGAATACGAGGCACAGGCGGATATCTACGCATATATGCTCACAAAGCTGTATAATCTTGACGGCGTGACGGTGCGGCTGACCTTCGTATCTGTGGAAAGCCTTGAATCCGAGTCCTACGATGCTTTCAGAAGCGCGGAGCAACTAAAAGAGAGGGTATTTTCACTGCTTTCCCGGTATTACCGCTTCGCGAAGCTTCAGGCGGAGGGGGCGGAGCACTTTACATCCTCGGCAGAGAAGCTGAAATTTCCCCACAAGACCTACAGAGAGGGTCAGCAGGACATTATTCTTGAAACTTTCCGCAACATCAAAAAGGGCGGCAAGCTCTTTGTTCAGGCACCTACGGGAATCGGTAAGACTCTTTCCGTATGCTACGGTGCCGTCAAGGCAGTGGGCGAGGGATGCGGCAGGCGGATATTCTATTTTACCCCAAAATCAACGGTTGGCGAAGCACCGGTTTTCGCCTTTGATCTTATGCGCGCACACGGACTTTCGGCGCGTATTATAACCCTTACCGCCAAGGAGCGGATGTGTCACTGCAAGGAGCGTGTGCACGACTGCGCGTCGGACGTGTGCCCTTATTCAAACGGTCACTATGACAGGGTGAACGACGCTCTTTTTGACCTGCTGTCAAATCACGCGGATATTACGGCAAAAAGCGTGGCAGAGGTTGCAAAAAAGCACGTGGTATGCCCCTACGAGCTGTCCCTTGATGCGGCACTGTTCTGTGACGTTATCATATGCGACTGCAACTATCTTTTTGACCCCCGTGTTTATCTTCGCAGATTCTTTGACGAGGGATGCGACAGGGATGGAAGCATCGCCCTTGTGGACGAGGCGCACGACCTTATCGACCGGGCGCGTGAGATGTACTCGGCGGACATATCTCTGACGGATTTTACCGCTATCGGCAGTGTTATTCCCGAGAGCGACTTTATTCTGTATTTGCCTCTTAAGCATCTTACAGAATCCCTTGCGGAGATTCGGGGACGGTGTGTTGAAAATGAATACTTTGACGGTGAAGAGCAGTGCGGAACGCTTCTTCGCGACGAGCCGTTTAAGGATATTGCCGAGAGCGCGGCGGAGTTTTTCGCGGCGGCGATCGCTTGGCTTCGTGTGAACGGCGGCGGTGCGGCGGATGTGCCTCTGGGTGCGCACACTCTCGAATTTGCGGTGAGGGAAGCGGCGTTTTCTGCCAAGCGGTTTGCGGATGCCTGCGCCCGTGCGGATGAGCGGTTTGTCCACCTTGCGAAGCGGCGCGGTGAGCGTGTGGAGGTGCGTGCTATATGCATTGACCCGTCGGCGCTTCTTTCCGAGCGGATGAAGCGTGTACGCTGCACGGTGCTGTTTTCGGCGACCATGAAGCCTATGGATTATTTCACCGACCTTCTGGGCGGCAAGGGGGCTGAGACGCTCACGCTTCCGTCGCCATTTGACCGCCGGCAGATGTTTTCCGCTATCATGCACAAGATATCCATGCGATACGCTGATCGTGAGCGTACTCTTTCCTCGGTCATTGAGATAATCGACACTGTGGTGAATGCCAGGATGGGCAACTACATGGTATTTCTGCCGTCCTACGAGATGCTTCGTCAGGTGGTACACGCATACCGTCGGTACGATCCTTACGCGGACATCTGTGTGCAGAAGCCGGAGATGTCACTTTCGGAGCGCACGGCGTTTCTTGCAAAATTCAAGGAGGACGGTGCGGTTATCGGTTTTGCGGTGCTTGGCGGAATGTTTTCCGAGAGCATCGACCTTGCAGGCGAGAAGCTTATCGGTGCGATTGTAGTGGGCACGGGGCTTGCGAGGCTTAATCTTGAGACCAACATAATTGCGGATTATTTTACGAAGACGCGCGAGGCAGGATTTGAGTACGCTTACCTATATCCTGCCATGAACAAGGTGCTTCAGGCGGTAGGCCGTGTCATTCGCACCGAGTCCGACCGCGGCGTTTGCATTCTGATAGACGACCGTTATGCGACGTCCCAATATTCGCGCCTTTTATGCGATCACATCCGCGACATTCATCTTGTGGGCAACGAAATCGCTCTTTCCCATGCTCTTGACGAGTTCTGGGAGGAGGAGAACGGGGAGGACGGGTCGCTTTTTTGAAAAGGAAAAAACGGTCGCTTTTTTGAAAAAAAGCTCCGCAAAAAACTTTATACAAGGAAATACTACACCGCTAAGGCGACGCGAGTGCGTAATCGCTCGGACGCCCTACTCGCGCCGCCTGCATGGGTCCTCACCATTACGGCGGCTTGGGTGGCGGTAAGGGTTTGTGTTGTGGGGCGCGGCCGCATGGCGGCGCGCGGTGGGCGGATTCCGTAAACGAAGGAAACGGGAGGCGAGACGCCTCCCCTACGGAGATGGCGAATCTCCGATACCCCGGTAGGGGTCGACACCTTTGTCGACCCATGTACACTACACAAAAAATGTACGCCCACAGCCGCGAATCCAGACATAACCGAACGAAGCTAAAACGCTCCCATTTCCTAAAGCCCATCCTCTCGAAGCGCAAGTATGGCGCGGCTGTGACCGCGATCCAGCACGCAGCGAAGCGTCCGTGCGCGCCTCGGGCGTAACGCCGGATCGCGTAACGTCGCGCCGCTATCTCTCCATAACCGCTTTTGGCGGAGGAAAGGGGGAGAGTCTAAGAGAGGGGTGAAAACCAAGAGCGCAGCGGCGGTTTTCGCTCCTCTCTTCGTTTTCCCCGAAGCCGCGACAGCGGCAGAGGTCGCATCCCCGAAGCCGCGACAGCGGCAGAGGTCGCATCCCCGAAGCCGCGACAGCGGCGTAGGTCGTATCCCCGAAGCCGCGACAGCGGCGTAGGTCGCATCCCCGAAGCCGCGATAGCGGCGTAGGTGTCCCCCTGTGCCGCAGAGAAGCGCGGCAGAGGACATAGAAAAAGCGTCTCCGATATACACATCGGAGACGCGCTTTTTTCTTACTGCTCGTCGCTCTTCTTGCCGGAAAAGGCCTTGTTGAGAATCGTTGTCACGCTCATTATAAGCGCAATAACAATAAATATACCAACCATGCCTGTTCCCATGTATCCGAGATTTGCAACGAAGTTTCCGGGATTGAATTCAATTCCCGAAAGAAGATCACCGTCATTGCCGGATTCAGCCTCTGCAAAATGCTCCGCATAAAATTCAAGGCAAGCCGCGCAGTCGATATTTGAAATATCTATTGCCGCAACGGATTCGGGATCGTTAAAATCAATCGAACTAAAATCAATATGAGTGTGTGCCGCATCAAGCACCGCGGAGGTGTCAAGGGCGGTATCAAAGGTCTCTGCCGTGTTGTTAATATCAGCCATTATCAAATCCTCCTTTTAGAAATACTGAGCGAAGTTGAGGATAAGACCGCCTGCGATAACGGATGCGATCTGTCCCGAAACGTTTACGCCCATGGACTGCATGAGAAGGAAGTTCTGAGGATCCTCCTTGAGTCCCAACTTGTGTACGATACGTCCTGCCATGGGGAATGCGGAGATACCTGCCGCGCCTACCATGGGGTTGATCTTTTCCTTTAAGAAAAGGTTGAGTATCT
>CAJGCT010000041.1 GCA_904501985.1 uncultured Clostridia bacterium | reverse complement strand
TGCCTCACTTCTTTGTACTCATCCTAATCTCTTGTTGTTCAATTTTCAAGGACCAACTCGCTGCCTCCCTCTTGCGGGCGACTTTGATATTATATCATATCTCTTCCGCCTTGTCAAGGGGTTTCTTAAAAGTTTTTTCAAAAACTTTTTCGCAAACTATCACTCGTTTAAGCGACTCGATTATTATATCACATAATACGGTGCTTGTCAAGAGGTAATTTGCATTTTTTAAAAAAACTTTTTGCTTGCGAAGGATTATTAAAATCTCTCGCGACAGCTTTAATATTATATCACACCCATTTACATTTGTCAACACTTTTTTTAATTTTTCTTCTCTTTCGGCACAAATATGCATATTTGATTCATTAAAGTAAATACTGTTGTACGAGGTGACACAATATGCTCACTATTTTTATCAGAGTTATACTCATTTATATACTTCTCATCGGTACAATGCGTATTATGGGAAAACGCCAAATAGGCGAGCTTCAGCTCTCGGAGCTTGTGACCACAATTCTCCTGTCGGAATTGGCATCACAGCCGATCACCGACAGCCAGATCCCATTTGCATTCGCGCTGATCCCGATATGCGTACTTTTGTCGCTTGAAGTCGTAATCTCATTTGCAGTTACAAAAATCCCTTTTTTAAAGCCAATATTCGACGGTACACCGAGTATACTGGTCTCCCACGGTGTAATCAACAAATCCGAAATAGAAAAGGTGAGAATAAGCATCGAAGAGCTTCTTTCGGCTATACGAATAGAAGGAATAGGCGATATCGAAGACGTAGACTATGCGATTCTTGAGCACAACGGACAGCTCTCCGTAATTCCAAAGAAGCAAGCCGCCCCCCCAAGCGCATCCGAAATGAATATAAAAGTCTCCGAATCGGGCATTGCACACGCTCTTGTCGTAGACTCCCACATAAGCGATTTTGACTTAAATCTCATCGGACGTGACCGCGAATGGCTGAACAAACGGCTCAAAAAGCACAAGGCGGAGCTTTCCGAGGTGTATTTGTTCTGCGTCAATGACGAAGGAAAGGAATATCTGGTAAAAAAATAGTGCGTTCCTTTATAATAGCATCCATTATCCTTACCGTCATATGTGTAATGATAGGAATTAACAGTGTATACGTTATATCACAGACAGATAAGATTCTTACCACGTGTGAGGTGCTGAAAACAGACAACTCCGCGAGTCGGATAAACGAACTTGTATCCGAATGGCAGAGTTGTCGCGATATTATAGCACTGTCAGTCCACAGAGCCGATCTTGAACGTGCCGAAAACGCCATTGAAGCCCTCAAAAAATATCAATCAGGCTCACAGGACTTTAATTATCATCTTTCCATACTCATAAGTGCCGTTGAACACATTGCAAATGGGCAAAAGCCCACCGTGGACAGTATATTTTAACGAAAAGCCGTAATTTTGTCCGCCAAATACACTTCCCTGCGCGCTATGGTGTAATATTCGGAAAACGGATCCTCAAATTTTATCCCAAGCTTAGAATCTGCGGCCTTTATGAGATATTCGGGATTGAGGTAGTTAGCACTGTCCGCAGACAAGAGCGCGCGTATTGTTATACCGCCGTCTTCATACTCACAGGAGCGCAGATCAATGTAAGGCGAAATATCAACCTCTTTATCGCCGGATTTTGAGCGTTTTGTCAGCACAAGCGGCGAATTATACAGTTCAGAAAGCCGCTCAGCCACCGAAGCATCCGCTCCGCCCCACACCATTCTTATTTCATATTCGGCAAAAGCGATTTCGCTGAATTTTCGCTCACTTTGATATACGTCGGTTATCTGCATTTCATCCGTAAGCGTTACATTGATTCTCGCCTTGATCTCATCAAGCGACATGGGTTCTGTCAAACGGATATCGAAAAATTCGCACTCGCTCTCTGTGCCTATAGAAAGAGGAAGAGAAAAAGTCAGCTTCAGTCTCGGATTAAAGCCTTGCGAATACCACGCCGGAATACCCGCACGGATAATATTTCTCGTCATCGTCCTCACAAGATCAAGATGCGAGATGTACTGAAGGCTTCCTATCTTATAGAACATTGCTCTTATTTGCATCGGCTGCACCATGTGCGCTCACCTCCAAGCTTATTTGCACCGCATCCCGTACATTTTTCGGCACAGTTCAGATTAGTCACGGCATTGTATGCATTATGACGCTCGCGGAGCAGAAATGCCTTGTCAACACCGCAGTCAATTATATCCCACGGCAGGATCTCGCCCTCGCCTATCTCACGATTGGCGTAATAGGAAGGATCTATGCCGCAGTCGGAAAATACCTGCATCCATTTGGA
Organism: uncultured Clostridia bacterium; assembly: GCA_904501985.1. Classification (GTDB taxonomy): domain Bacteria; phylum Bacillota; class Clostridia; order Oscillospirales; family CAG-272; genus Flemingiibacterium. The sequence continues at coordinate 13,889 of CAJGCT010000041.1, read as the reverse complement.
GTAATCAAAATACTCCTCCCATGCATCAAATCGCATTCCGCGGCGATGCGCTTCAAGTACAGCAGGGGCAATTCGTCTGTCGCCGCGAGCGAATACCGCTTCTATAAATGAAACCTGGGCGTCGTGGTAATTATACTTGACCTTGGGATCATTTATCTTGGAGCGAAGAAGCTTCTGCTTGCGGTCAAGCTCCGCAAGGGTGTCCTGAGACTCCCACTGAAAGGCGGTAAAGGGTTTGGGAATAAAGCAAGCCACACTTATTGTGACTGTGGGAGCTTTTCTGCCCTTCACTCCGCGCATAACATCATAGTATTCGTCTACAACACGCTTTGCAAGATTGGCAATTCCCTCGATATCTTCATCGGTCTCCGTCGGCAAGCCAAGCATAAAATAGAGCTTGACCTGATTTTTCCCGGCTTCAAACGCCACGCGGCAGGCATGGAGCAGATCATCCTCGGTAACATTCTTGTTTATGGCATCGCGAAGACGCTGAGTTCCGGCTTCTGGCGCAAAAGTAAGTCCCGATGCGCGAACAGAAGATATCTTATCCATAAGCTCCCTTGTGAACATATCAAGTCGCATGGACGGGAGCGACAAATTCACCTTAGCCGCGTCTGTCCACCGAAGCAACGTGTCGCAAAGTCCCTCTATCTCGGAATAATCGCTTATACTTAATGAAGAAAGTGAAATTTCGTCGTAACCGGTAGTTTCGCGCAGTGCTCTCGCCTGACGGTCGAGTACCTCTACCGATTTTTCGCGTACAGGGCGGTACACCATGCCCGCCTGGCAGAATCTGCACCCACGTATACATCCGCGGTAAACCTCCAGCATGATTCGGTCATGTACCGTTTCAATATAAGGCATAACAAACTGATCGGGGAAATACGCCTCATCCATATTCTTTATTATGCGCTTGGTTATTTTCCGGGGAATGTCATCATGTTTCGGAGTGTATGCCTTTATAGTACCGTCCGGATTGTAGCTTACCTCATACATAGACGGCACATAGAAGCCATCAAGCTTCGCCGCGCGGTGGAGAAACTCCTCGCGTGTATACTCGCCGGAATCCTTCATATCGGCATAAAGATGCATGATTTCGGGAAGCGCTTCCTCGCCCTCTCCGATAGAAAACACATCGAAGAAGTCAGCAATCGGCTCGGCATTGTAGGAGCATGGACCGCCTCCGATCACGATGGGCATATCATCTGTGCGCTCCGAGGACAAAAGCGGTATGCCGGCAAGCTCCAGCGTATTCAGTACGTTTGTATAGCAAAGCTCATACTGAAGCGTAAAACCTACAAAATCAAAATCACGGAGCGCATCTCCGCTTTCATGGGCATAGAGCGGAATATTATATCGGCGAAGCTGTTCTTCCATATCCACCCACGGAGTGTAGGCACGCTCGCACCAAAGATCGGGATGATCGTTTATAGCACCGTAAAGTATGCGTATGCCGAGATTTGACATACCTATTTCATAAGTGTCCGGGAAGCAGAACGCAAATCTTGCCCGCACCTTGGTTTTATCTTTGATTATCTGACCGTATTCGCCGCCGGTATATCTTCCGGGTTTTTCCACTCGCTTTAAAACGCGTATGGCGGCTTCCTTGGGTGTAAGATCTTCCATAACCTATCCTTTCACAGAACAATGGGATGTCGCTTTTGCGGCATCCCATATTTTTTAAACTAAAAATCTTGAAATGAGAAAAACCGGAATAGTCCAGAAAAGCTGATAGAGCATAATGTACAGCGACGACAGCTCAACAGAGTTTCCAAATGCATGGATGAATACCATCACAACCACGCCTATAAGCATCGCCAGCACCTTTACTATAAGGCTCGTTTTTATGGCATTGCTTACGCGCTCGCACAGAGTAACTGTTTTTAAAAGAGCCTTTACGGAACGCTTGGATACGATTCCGCTGTCACAGCGCTCAAACGTGTGAGGAATATCCTCCACAGTCTTTGAGCGAATAACCTTGACAGGATATTTCATAGCTTTAATCTTCTTTGCAAGAAGGAGATCGTCAATGTTGGGGTCAAAGGACTTGATGCCAACACAGATACCCGTCTTGTAAAGCTGTGCCAAAATGGCCTCGAACTCGCTGTCAATGGTATAGTGAACATAAACCTTAGCCGCAAGCTGTCCGCCGAAAGCGATGTACAGCACGCCGAGGGAAGAATTAAGCTCCTGCTTCTTTGCTTCACTGTCAAAGGGCGGCTCGTAATCCTTCTTTTCCATGTAGGATGCCTTGCCTATATAAACCTGAACATCGTCGATGGTAACGGTGAATCCGTCATCCTCCACCTCGATAAGCTCCACATCCTCGGAATATCCCATGTCATGGGTTGCCTGACTGAATACATCCGCAAGAGGCCCGCCCACCTTAATGAACGCGCTTGCGAGGCTGTATATGATCTCGTCAATACGGTTGTTTCCGTAAACCTTAATGCTGGTCACCTTCACGCCGCCGGACGGGAACACTTCTTTATCTTCAAAAGATATAACGGAAGATCCGGAATATTCCACAAGAGAGCTTTCGCCAATAATTGCACTGTCATTGTCATAGGAATCCTTAGACGCCTTATAAAAAGGATAGCTGTAAATAACGAAAGTAGTGAGAGGTGCTGTAACAACGGCGGTAACATATGCCATTGTAAATGCGGTATATACACTGCGGTTTACAATATAAGAAATGATAAAGAAAGCAACAGCTAGAATCATCACAACCGGAATTGTGATACCGATGATAGGCTTGGAAATGCCTTTTTCATTGATGCGTGCAAAGAAGCCGTCAACGAAATCGGTCTTGCCTACGCGGATAATCTGGGAATCACCGGGAACATAGTCGTTGAATACTTCCCTCTCAAGGGATTCGGTGGTATCCGAAACAGGGGTTACTACAAATTTCTTTTTCTTGGAAGAAATTACGTTAAAGCTGAAAACATCGCGCTTAAGATTCATAAACTCGTAAACGAGCGAGAGAAGTACAGCAAAGACCACAGGAAGATTGTACAGTGCAAAGCCTTCCATGGGAGCAGTGAGACATGAAGCGAAGGTGTATATTACAGACATCGCCAACACAAACGCCGTAAGACTCTCAGGCGTAGGTTTCAGCGCAATAAGATTCTTTACGCCGTCAACGACCTGCTTCCATACAAGCACACCGCAGAGAACTACGAGCTGCAAATCAATCATGGCATACACTACGGGATAAGATGTAGGACGCATGAACGCAGGCATCGTCAGACCCAGCAGTGAGAAATTCTCAACAACAAACAGTGCGGCAATGAGAGCAACCGCCGCCGCAATACGAACAGCCAGCGTATAATAGCGCGACTTATAAGCAGTAAGTATCTCGCCAATCTGATCGCGTGAGGTATATTCGATCTGTTCTTCAACCGCCTGCATCTGAGCTGTCTGCTCATGCTTTTGGAGAATATCGTCCTCCATAGCGGTAGCCTGTTCCTCGCCTACGGTTTCCTTTAGCTCCTCATTCATGCCAAAGGCAAGCATAAGGTTAAGGTCAGTCTGGTCTATCTCCTCGCCGCCTGTCTCTCCGTAAACAGTCTCGCCGTTATTGTCAGATTCAGCAGACTCCGGAAGCATCATGTCGTCGGTCACAGGCTTAAACACCTCTGTTTCGGAGCGTTCAAACGCCTCGTCAACAAGCCGTTCAATCTCCGGATCGTCATCCTCCGCAAGCTGTTTTACACGGGAAATATCAAATACCGCTGTTTTCTCGGTATCCGTATCGGCAAAAGCCTCAGATTCAGCCACATCGACACCTTCATCATCAGATACAGGCAGATCTTCTGCGGTATCCTCCGCAATCTTGATATCCGAATCCTCGTCGAAAGCTTCATCCTCCAACACAGTCGGTTCTGAGCACAGACTGTCCTCAGCCGCTTCCGGAATTTCCTCGTCTGCAGAATCGCGCTCAATCTCGCGCACGATCTCCTCGCCTGTTTCGTCAACAAGAGGATTCTCCGAAGATTCATTTTTCGGCTGATTGATATATTTTTCTATCAGTGCATCAACGTCAAGATCGGAATCGTCCGATGCAGTTACAGCGTCAGAATTACGAAGTTCCCTCTCGGCAGATTCAAATACAGACTCATCAATCTTAAGAGCCTCACGTGGGGACTTGTCCGCATTTATCTTTTCTACGACTTTGGGATCGGATTTAAGATCCATGCTTTTATTCAAAAGCTCAAGCAGCTCGTCAGCGGTCAAATCCTTTCCCTGATTGTTGCCGGAGCTTTTTTTCTCATCCTGCATTTTGTCATCCCTTTCCTATCATACTTTAGTTTCGGTGAAGCTGACGCGCGGCCTCGCAAAGCACTACGGCAGCAGCACATGATACATTAAACGAATTGACCTTACCGTACATGGGTATAGAAATCATAAAATCACATTTTTCGCGTACAAGACGGGATATGCCGGCTCCTTCGCTTCCAAGCACAATAGCGGTAGCACTGTCGAACATGGTATCATAATAGGAAGCACCGCCAGCCTCCGCCCCGTATATCCAAACGCCTTTGTCTTTAAGCTCGTCGATCGCCGCCGCAATATTTGTAACCTTAGCTATTGCAAGATGTGCAAGAGCACCGGCAGAGGATTTGTCCACAACAGCGGTAAGACCGGTGGAGCGGCGTTTCGGTATAATAAGTCCGTGAGCGCCTGCGCCCTCGGCACAGCGAATAATAGCACCCAAATTGTGGGGATCGGCAATTTCGTCTGCAATGACTATAAGCGGTTTTTCGCCGCGTTCATTTGCAATGGCTAATATTTCGTCGATACTCACATATTCCTTAGCCGCCGCCATTGCAACCACGCCCTGGTGGTTTGCTCCTGCTGCCAGCGCATCTATTTTGGCGCGCTCAACCTCTACAACGGGTATTTTTCGCGCTATGGCTTCAGCGACGATCAAAGTTATTGATCCCTCGCGGTCTCCGCGTCTGACAAAGAGCTTGTCTACCGCCCTGTCGGATCTGAGAAGCTCAAGTACCGCATTTCTGCCGCAAACCGCATTAGAAATCACTTCTTCATTTTCATTCGGAACAGAAACAGACTGTTTTTCGCGAGGTAAATGTTTCTTTCCGGAAGATCGGTTGTTTTTATAATTGTTATTGTCGTTTCTATACATATAAACCTTTATTTAACAAAAATGTAAAATTTACTGCATGAGAATATATCTATTCAATATATTATATCACACTTTTGCCGTTTTGTACATACCTTTATGCGGATTTTTTCAAAAAAAATCGACTTTTTTCAAAAAATCAAAAAAGGAGACACCGTTTATACGGCACCTCCGTTTTTGCAACCTCTTTGCAATTACTGCTGCTTCATTTCAGCATAACATTCGCTGCAATATACAGGTCTGTCATTGCTGGGCTGGAAGGGAACCTTAGCTTCCTTTCCGCATCTTGCACAGGTAGTGGTGAAAAGCTCTCTCTGGGGCTTTCCGGCGTTCTTTCTTGCGTCACGGCAAGCCTTGCATCTCTGAGGCTTATTCTGGAAGCCCTTCTCTGCATAGAACTCCTGCTCGCCTGCTGTGAAGATAAATTCCTCGCCGCAATCCTTACAGATCAATTTTTCATCCTGATACATTTGAAAATACCTCGCTTGTGTAGAAAAATAAAATTTGCCCTCGACGGATTTCAACCGACACCTTTGCAAGTAAAATTACAACCAACGCTCTCTTTAAGCTATACGGGCATATGTTACATAACTGTTACAAGTAAACCAGTTAGATATAAATACACTATAAATATTATATCACTTATTTGGATAATGTCAATAGTTTTTTAAAATATTTTTATTCTATTCAATGCATTTTGTTTATTGTGTACAGTTTACAAGTGTGATTTTTGACGTTATAAACATGAATTTTGTAATAATATGCCGTTACCGCGCACTTTTTGCACTACTTCATACCGTAAATTTCGTTATGTCTGCACAATTTAGTCTATAAGATAGTTTATATCCCCTGTAAGCAGTGTTATAACTCCGCGGTAGATTATTTCAGGTCGTTCATTGAAGTTATACATCATCCTGTCAAGCTGATGCTTATCGCTGAGCACAAGATCCACTGAAAGCAGAGTTTCTTTATTCTCTATGACCTCGCAGTGCAGATCATATCTTCCGTCATCCCTCGGAGTGCCGGCACACTTGATTTCAGAGCCGCGTGCTTTAAATGAGAGCAGACGCATTGCGCTCTTAAGACTTTTGTCTTTTATTACGTTAAGCAAACTGCTGTGAAGCTGTTCAACCACGCGGATACCGTCCTCGGTTATTCGGTACATTTCCGCCGTTTTTTCGCTTCTGACACCGTCAATGCTCTGAGATGAGTCGTTTTGCGATTCCTTTAGCATCTCCACCGTTCCCGAATCAAGAAGCTCCGCAAAGCACTCGGCAAAATCAAAATAGTTCACGAACTCATCCTGAACCACAATATCACTGATGGTATTGAAGTCCAGCGGATAGCCAATATTTTTCAGCAAATACAGAATAAATATCTTAATATCGTTTTTCTCTTTAAGCGGTGCCTGCATTGTAAACTCCGTAAAGCGTTTTATCATCGGGCGAAAATGGGCAAACGCCATCGGCATCTGCCCATTTCTTATATCTCTTTAACTTAGCAATCAATCAGCGGCTGTGGCTTCGTAGTCTCTCCAATTCTTCATTGTAAGTCTGTTGAAGTTTCTGAAACCGTAGTAGTAATCATCAATCTTTGAAAGAACCTTGCCGTTGTAAACATACGCATCCTTGTTGAATATCAGCGGAATTATAGGCATATCCTCCATAAGCATTTCCTCAGCGTCATGGAGAATTTCCGACCGTGCCGCTCTGTCCTTTTCAGCAAAGGCAGACTCGATAAGCGCATTGTACTCTTCGTTATCATAGCCCTTAATATAAGGAACAGGATCATAATTGTCATTCTGGATATCAATACCCATACCGGAGAACAGAGGTGCAAATACAGCCAGCGCACCAAAGGAATCGGTGCTCATGCACTGATAGTCAAGTGCGATAACATCGTAGTCGCCGGTGGTGTAAGCTTCTCTGTAGTCTTCGTAGTCAAGAGCATCAATGGAAACCTTGAAGCCAAGCTCTTCCCATACACCCTTGCAGTATTCTGCAATAGCAATTTCAAGAGCGTTGTCACGGCAAGTAATTGTAAACTTGCCTGTCTTGCTTCCTACAAGAGACTTAGCGGCAGACATATCGGCATCGGCAGAAATAAGATCACCGCCGTTATCTCTGAAGCTGTCCCCTACCTTGGCATCGTATACAGTTCCGGGTATAAGACCTGTTGCAGGGTCTGCAAAGGTTACAATATCAGCAATAGCATTGCGGTCAAGAGCTGCGGAAAGTCCGCGTCTTACCTCAGCAGTCTTAAAGAGCTTGTTTTCTGTGTTGAAGATATAGCTGTGAGTAGAAAGAAGATCGGTAACATTTGCCTTCTTCTTATAGTCAGCGCGCTTTGAAAGTGCAATCTCACCAAGGTAGAATATCTCGCCGTTTTCATATGCGAGAGTATTTTCTTCCTCATCATCAGCGTAATTCACCACAAGTCTGTAAGGAAGGATGTACTTATCAAGAGCATCTTCATTATCTACGTCGCGATAGTAGTAAACGTTACGCTCAAGCATGAGGCTCTTACCCTCGTCAAGGCCCTTAACGGCAAAGGGACCGTTGGAGCACATAGAGGTAAAAGCAGAACCGAAGCTGTCATATCTTGACACTACGTCCTCACGGAGAGGAACGAGAGCAAGGCTGGCACAGTTTTCAAGGAACTGGTTATAGTCAATCTTTGTCTCGAACTGCACGGAAATAACATCGGTGTCAATAGCGGCAATACCGATATCGTCTATGGAATTGTCGCCTGCTTTAACATCGCGGGCATTCTTTATGTCAAAGAGAAGAGCTGCCGCGGAGTTTGAGAATTCGGGATCAAGTATGCGCTTCCATGCATAAACAATATCATCTGCGGAAACAAGACGTCCGTCACTCCATTTGGTCTCCTTGATGGTGATCTCCATCTTGTATTCGCCCTTATCCTCATTCTCGATGATCTCGTAGTCTTTCATAAGAGCATTCTGCACCTTACCGTTTTCATCAATACGGGTAAGTCCCTCATAAACAAGACCGAGAAGCTTAACAGCACTGTCATCGGTGTATGCCAGCGCCGGGTCGAAATCGCTTATTTCACTGCCGATATAGAGATTTACGGTAGCGCCCTTTTCTTCTTCCTTGAGCGTAGAACCGCAGCCCGCGAGAAGCGAAGCGCACATTCCGGCAATCAGCAGAGTGGAAATAATTTTCTTCATGATTTGTATGATCCTCCTAAAATTACAACCTGCTATACAGGGTTATCTTCTAAATAAGGCCGCACCAATGCGCCGTTTTTTCCCGTATCAATTCTGTCAAATGGAACAAACGGTCACAGTCAAGGCATTATTAGGATATTACTTATAATATTATACCATTAAATTTGCTCATAATCAATGACTAATTTGCAAAAAAATAAAAGATTTACACTATTGCACAACCGGACGCCATTCGTTTTGTATACTTTGTATATTTTTTTCACACACCGCCCATTATCCTATCAAAAGCGGCTCTGTTTTTTGTGCATTTTATTCTATATATATGAAATCCCACACCGGCACATAAAATCGTGGTTTTATGTAAATAATTTTCATGAGCAAAAATAAACGAACCTTGAGGTGTGCCAATGAACAACACGCGCCGTACCGATCTTGCCGCCGAGCTTGATCTTACCGATAAAAGCAATATAGATGAACGCACGGAAACCCACAACGGAATCACAGTTACCACTGTGGAGGTTCTGACAGATTCCGCCGCAGAACGCATCGGAAAACCTAAGGGCAAATATATCACGCTGGACATCGGTAAAATATGGCTTGCATCCGACAATGACTTCGAATACGCCGCCTCTCTCATATCGGACAAGCTTACAATGCTCTCGGACGAGCTATGCGGCAAAAAGCCGGAAAGCGTGCTCGTGGCAGGACTTGGAAACAGGCGTATTACAGCCGATGCGCTGGGTGACGAAACGGTGGGACTTATTACGGTAACGCGCCACATAAAAAACGTAAACCACCACCTTTTTTCAATGCTGGGAGGATGCGAAATTTCGGCTGTAGCCCCCGGAGTGCTTGGTCAGACAGGAGTTGAAGCGGCAGAAATAGTATACGGCATCTGCCAACAGACAAAGCCTGCCTTAGTCATAGCAATAGATGCACTGTGCGCCCGTTCAACAGACCGTCTTGCTACCACAGTACAGCTCGGCAGCACGGGAATCACTCCCGGCTCCGGCATTGGGAATCACCGCCGCGCCATAAACCGCGAAACCCTCGGTGTGCCTGTCATAGCCTTCGGAGTCCCAACGGTTGTTGAATCAGCTACGCTGGTATTTGATGCGCTTGAAGAAGCAGGGATAGATAATCCCGATGAACGCTTACTCGAAGTGCTGAAAAATAGGAGAGGTTTTTTCGTTACCCCAAAGGAAACCGACACCATAGTGCGCGAGCTTTCCCGTCTTACGGCAAAGGCACTTACGCTCACTTTCGGCGGACTTTGAAAATCGCTGTCATAATCGACGGCACACCGCCATATACTTTTTCTGAAGACAAGCTGTCGAAAATGTGCTAATACAAAGGACTGAAAATACTATGCAGTATTATGAATCACCCAAACGAAAAGAATCGGCAGTACGCGGACTGCCAGCACTTGCTTCCGCAGTTGGCGGACTGATGCTCAGTGCCCTGCTCTGCCACTCACTGACTACAGCACTGTCCGGTTGGTCACCAACGGAAACGGCACGTCAATGCTTTCATTTTCCAAGCGGCACTGTTGTGCCAACAAACGAGGATATCGGGGCATTTTTGCTTTCAGCCGCATTTTTCGGAAGTGATGCCCTTTATTTTGACAGCGGCGAGGAAAATACCGGCACCGAAGAGCCTTCCCCCGTAATTCCCTCAAAAAATTCCGGAGAAGAAGCTCCGCAAACGCCTATAGGTGAACAAAATTTGCCGGGACACGGTACATCGTATATATACGATTACGATCGCACAAAATTGAAGGACGGCGAATTTGCCCTGCTGCCCTACGACCTCAGCGGCTCTCCCGGATACGGTGAAATCCTGCTATCCAATACTACGTCTTATTCTCCCGACATCGAAGCCGCGCGCTCAAGCGAGTATCCTATACCAATAAATCTTGACGAATATTCAGAGGAGCATCCCCTTATCCTGATAATTCACACTCACGGCACAGAGTCATACTCACCGGAGGGAGCCATATCCGCAACTGCGGCAGATATGCAGCGCAGTTCAGACACCACGCGGAATATGATAGCAGTAGGCTCGCTTATGTCGGAGTTACTAAATGATGCAGGCATTCCTACCCTGCACTGCGATATCATGCATGACCTCGAATCATATACACGTTCATACGATCTTGCCGCAGACACTGTACAAAAATATCTTACCGAATATCCCTCGATCAAATATGTGTTTGACGTGCACAGGGATGCCATAATACGAACAAACGGCGATATGCTCCGTCCAATTACAACAATAAACGGTGAGATTGCCGCTCAGATCATGCTTCTTGTGGGCACAAACGAAAAGGGTGCAGACCATCCGGAATGGGAAACCAATTTTACTGTCGCCACCAAGCTTCAGGAGCGGCTTACACAAAAATATCAAAGATTTGCACGTCCCATAAATATAAGAGGGGCATCATTCAACGAACAGTTTACTCCGGGCTCCCTGCTTATTGAAATCGGCTCTGCCGCAAACAGTCTGTCCGAGGCAAAAAATGCCGCGAAATATCTTACATACGCAATTATTGATATGATAAAAGACAGCTCCGAATGATAGTAGTTGTTAATCTACATTGCCCTCTCAGTCGCCTACGGCGACAGCTCCCCCAAGGTGGGAGTCTTCCATAAAAAAGCTGTTTGCAACAAATGCAAACAGCTTTTTTCATTGGGCGGCTCTCATCACCGCGCCAAGATCGTCATAAACGTAATCGGGACGGTCGGCTTCGCAAGCTTTCAAAACATCCTCGCGCGCCACCCCTGTCACCTCGGATATCATGTCAATGGCGGTGGCATAGGGTTTGCCGAGATATAAAGGCTCGACGTCTGTTGAAGCGGTAACAAGTGCCGCTATAGCTCCGCTGTCCGGTATAAATCCCGTTTCGGTGGGACAGTTGAAGTCCGGGTGTGTACAAAGGTACTCTGCACCGTGTCTTATGTGGTCACAGGCTATTTCAAGCTTTTTATATGTGAGAGTTGTATCAAAGCTTGTTACCACGATATCCGCCATATCCGCATCGTCACAAGCAAGGTTTACACCGACTTCCTCAAACTGCGCATGAAGCTCCGGCGTACCCACAAGATATACGCTCTTGCCGGCACGGTGACGGAGCAGAAATTCCGCCGTTACATCGCCGGCAGTGAGTATTTCACTCCTATCGGGAGCAAAACCGAGACGTGTCAGCTTTTCAAGGTAAAATTTTGGAGAGTGCGAGGCGTTGTTTGTAAAAAACATTACACGCTTGCCGCTTTGACGAAGGTGATTTATAAACTCCACCGCGCATGGAAAAACCTTGCCGCCAAGATATATAGTCCCGTCCTGATCGAAAATGTACAGCTTTTTAGAATTTATGACTTCATTCATTTTGTCAGTGCGGCTCCTATTACAGTTCCGAACTGAGCATTTTTGGGTATCATGAAATTAAGGTCAAACATGGCATTGAGGCTCTTGAAAATACCCTCTGCCTGCGAAAGCGTGGTAAGATTGCCTGTAAGTACGATATCGCGAAGCCCATAGGTTTTAGCCGCAAATCTTGCCACCATGGCAATGGTCTCAAACACCATATTTATTATACCAAGTGCCACATCTGCCTTGCTTGCAATATCGCTCACATTTCCGAAGTTTGATGCTGTAAGCATATCCGGAGCACCGGGCAGAATGTCCTTTTTCGTTATATGCCTGATGCGCCAGTCTATGTTGTTGAGATCGCCGCCCTCGGCAAGCTCCTGTATGTGTCCGATATCGCTCATACCAAGCATTTTACGGGAAAGTCCCACAAGAGTACCGCCGCCAACGCCTGTACCGCCCAGATATTCCATAGGCTCGCCGCGCTTAGCGTGTATTATCGCCGTACCTGTACCGAGACTCACTACAATAGCCTCATCAAGACCGGAGAGATACAGACCGCCAAGTCCGATGCAGTCAAATTCCGGGACATTCTGGCAGGTAAGACCGTATATAGGCTTCAAAACCTTTTCTGAGCCTACTCCCGTCACCTTAACAATATCAATATCTGAAAGCTCTATATTATTCTGATCAGTAAATTTACCGAATGCACCGTATAATGCCGTTATTGGGTCTGTAGCACGCACGAACAGCGGCTCAATAAGCTTGTTTGCGCCATCAGCCTTATCAAATCCAACAATTTTAGTCGTGCTTCCGCCGACATCAATTCCGATTACTACACTCATGCTATTTCCTCCATGGGTATTTGTACAATAGTTATTATACACTGTTTGACATATTTATTCAATCGTCAGTTTCACTAAAATTTATCTGTTTATATGTATATAACGGAGATTTCATCAAAAATTTCGGCTTGCTCATTGACACTGTTTTTATTCAATAATATAATAAACATAAGGAATGTCAAAATTTTGCGAAAGGTGAAAATCACATGAATCTGAACGAACAATTCCGTATGCACTCAAATTTTCTGTTTTTTGCAGCTATTGCGGCATATATTGTGGGGATCCTCCTCATTATATGTCCGAAAATACTGTTAAAAAGCCGTGGTATCGTCTCCCAAAAGCGCATAAAGGCGGCACGTATAATAGGAATTTCCGTAATTCTTGTCATCGACATACTGATTGTGGCAACATGGGCAATGGGACTCCTATAATTCAGCATATAGCAAAAAATTAACAACATCTCCCTTGAAAACAAGCAATGTCTATGATATCATAGTGTCGAATATATTCAAATGGGGGGATTCGGGTGAGTCTGTACGAAAATTCAAATAAGAAGCCGCGCAAGATAAAGCCTACAGGCGCAGACGGTCATCGCTCCCGTATGTTCACAAAGTTTCTTAACGCTACAGACCGTGATGTTCTCCCCCGCGATCTTATTGAAATGGCGCTTTATTTTTCCATTCCCGTGCGCGACACAAGAGATTCCGCGGTTGACCTGATGAGGTGCTTCAACAACAACATTCGGAATGTACTTAACGCCCCGTCATCAGAGCTTGAAAAAATCGACGGAATCGGTCCTGAAAGCGCGCTTCTTCTGAATCTTTTAGGACGCATTGCGACACGACTTGAATCCGAAGATTCGGACGATCGTCCGCGTTTTACGACCATAGATGAAATCTGCACGCTTTTTATGCAGAATTATAACTTCCCAAGCGAAGATGAGCTGTGGGTGGCGTTTTTTGATAATTCCATGCGTGCTATTATTCACAAGTTCAAAGCCGAGCCAATCGAAATTTATACAGACGATATATACGAGCTTTTCGCACTTTCTGCCAAATACCACTCAAATACATTTGCTATAGCGCGTATGTCATCGACAAAGTCCGTATACCCCACCATGCGTGACAACCTGATACATCAATTTATACGCTCCACATTGGAAGGCTCACCGCTCAAAATGCTTGATTACTATATTGCCACAGCCGACGAGGCAATTCCAATAAGCAGACCGCTTGAGTGAGATGTGAAGCCCAAAAAAACAAATCAAAACGACCTTGCAGTACCTAAACGGTACGCAAGGTCGTTTCTTGTTGGATTCAACCGAAATTATTCAGCGTCT